>NZ_JBJDRJ010000014.1:0-89539 GCF_044987415.1 Microbacterium sp. ZW T5_45
GGGGATACGGACGTGGATGCTGACGGCGAGACCGGTGGCGACGGTGGTGCGGGTGCCGAAAGGGACGGCAGCGATCGAGACGGCGCTGATGCGGCGTCGGCGGCGTCGGATGGCGCGGGGCGGGGTGGGCGGCAGGGTCCGCCGGCGACGCCGGGGGAGTTGCGCAACGCTGCCCAGTATCTCGCGGCGGTGTTGGATCCGGATGGGGCGGAGCCGAAGGACAGGGATGCGTCGTCGCGGCGGTTCGTGAGGATCGGGGCGGCGAAGAACGGGCTGCACTCGATCACGGGGAACCTGTTGCCGGAGGTCGCCGCACAGTTGCAGTTGATCTTCGACGCGTACAACAACCCGAAAGTCGGCGGCGCACCCGTACCCGGCGGTGTGCACTTCGCGCCCTCCGACGGCGGATACACCGACGGTGAAACCGCGATCGGGAACGCCGGACGTGAGGATGCCCCGTGCGACGGGGCCGCCTGCAACGGAGCCGGCTGCGACGGGTGCAGTTCGTGCGCCGGTCCGATGCCGGACGCAGCCCGCCTGGATAACCGTGATGCGGGGATGAAGCGACATGACGCTCTCGCTGCCGCGCTGGGAATCGCCGCACGGCATGAGGACACCCCGTCTCTGGGTGGGGCGTCGCCGACGCTCGTGGTGCACGTGAACGTGTCCGATCTCGCGGCCGGGACGGGGTGGGCGCGGATCCCGGGTGCTCCGGGAACGGACAACGGGTCCCTCGCCCATGTGCCGGTCTCTGTTGCGACGCACACGGCATGCACGGGGGCGATTCAGCGGGTGTTGATGGATGAGGGTCGGATCGTGGGGATCAGTGTCACCGACCGGATCTTCACGGTCCATCAGAGGCGGGCGATCATCCTGCGGGATAAGGAGTGTCTGATCCCGGGGTGTCATGTGCCGGCGTCGTGGTGCGAGATCCACCATGTGACCGAGCATGCTCGGGGTGGGCCGACGCATACGGACAACGGGGTCCCGTTGTGCTGGTGGCACCACCGGTCGTTGGACACGTCCGGGTGGGAGATCCGCATGAACCATGGGGTGCCCGAGATCCGGGGTCCGGGCTGGTGGGACCCCGCCCGCAGGTGGCGCACCCCACGACCCATCCTCCAACCTGTTCACGCCGCCGGGACCGGCTGACCACGCGGGGAAGCGGACCACCACGCCCGGACCAACTCGCCACGACGCGCGGGTCGGCTGACCACGGCGCGGGCCGGCGGGCTACGGTGCGGGCCGGCTGACCACCGCCCGGACCGGTTGACCACGACGCGGAACCATCTTCCACCGTCCGCGCCGGCTGTAAACACTGTCGTGCTTTCGAAGTCCTGTAACCAGCCCTCGTCCTGTGCTGGTGGTCGCCCGTGCCGGCCGTGCCGGCCGTGCCGGCCGACAGGCGTACGCGTGAGCACGTGACTTCAGCGGGAATCGGGACGAGACCGTCGTCGATCCTGAGATTCTTTGGGCCTGTCTCTGCGGCTTGAGCGCGCCATCGTGGTCACCGCTGTCGTCTGCTTGGCCCGCGGAGACTGCATCAGTGGGAAGCGCCTCTCGTGTGCGTGTACGGGTGCGAGTGCGGTGCTGATGCGGGGATCTGGGCTGGGGCCGCGCTTTCTCTCGTCCACGACCTTCCTTGGGTTGCCCGCGCCACCTTGGTTGCAGACGTCGCTGCCGCGCTTCCCCGCGCTTCTGCACGTCGCCAGCGCTGCTGCCGCCGGACTGGCTGAACCTGATCAGATCTGGCCAGCTACTCTGCCGCATCCGGCTGTGCCACATGGAAGACTGGAGTCGGGCGGCGAGTGACACGTTTCAATGAGGATCAGCCGCTGACGAGGAAGACGACGAAGGAGTCCTGATGATCATCGGCGTGACCGGCAGCGAGGGGAAGCTCGGAAGGGCGACCGTGACCCGGCTGCGCGAAGAAGGCCATGAGGTCATCGGGTTCGATCTCGCTGGGCCCGCGGGTCCTGGCTTCACCCGGGTCGATCTCGCCGACTACGGGCAGGTCCTCGATGCGCTCCTCGGCGTCACCGCACGACACCGAGGACTCGACGCTCTCGTCCATCTCGCCGCGATCCCGGTCAACGGTCTCGTCCCCGACGTCACGACCTTCGAGAACAACGTCCTCGCGTCATTCCACGTGCTCCTCGCTGCCCACCGCGCCGGCATCCGCACCGTGGTGACGGCATCCAGCATCACGGCCACTGGGTTCCCGTACGAGGTGCCGCCGCCCTTTCTCCCGCTCGACGAGTCCCACGCGCAGGCCTTCAATACGTACGCCCTCGGCAAGATCGTCGAGGAGGCGATGGCCGCGCAGCTCGTGAACTGGGCCGACGGCACGTCGATCACAGCCCTGCGCTTCACCAACGTCGTGGCTGAGGGCGAGTACGCCACCTTCGAGCGGGCGGCGGAACCCGGATATCGGCGCGACCTGCTGGGATCCTGGATCGACGCGCGCGACGGCGCTCAGGCGGTCTCGCTCGCGATCAGGCACGCCCGGCCGGGCTTCGAGATCTACCACGTCGCGCATCCGCAGTCCGGCGTCGCCTCGCCATCGCGGGATGCTGCAGCACGGTGGTTCCCTGGCACTCCCGTCGCTGACGATCTGGGCGAATTCGAGTCGCTCTTCTCCGTGCGCAAGATCCAGGAGCGCCTCGGCTTCGCACCAGAGTTCGACTGGCGTCAGCCGTCCGCCTGACAGCGCTCACACCCCGCACACGCGGGGGCGGAGTTCACCGTCTCGGGCGGAAGAATCTCTAGGATTTCTCCGCCCGAGCGTGTGTTCTCCTTCCCGCCGTGCGGGTGCTGCGTGGATCGAGGAGCGGGGGTGCGCGCACGCTGGGGCAGAGTTCGCCGTCTTGGGCGGAAGAATCTCTAGGATTTCTCCGCCCCAGCGTGTGTTCTCCTCCCCACCGCACGGGACGCCGCGAATCTCCAACGGCCGAGACCGCTCGTCAGACCCGCACGAGCTGCCACGCCCCGGCATCCACCCGGACGATCACGTCCTCGCGGCCCGGAACCGCCACCGTGATCCGTCGAGCCTCCCGTCCGACGTTCGCGACCAGCAGGGCATCGCCCGACTCGGCCCTCGACCCCACGGCCCAGACCAGGCCGTCCGGGCTCTCACCCGTCAGCAGCGTCCCGCCGCCGAGCGACACGAGCGCCTGAACGGCCTCAGCCGCCGGCGTCCCCTCGACCCCGCGCGGACCGACCGTCTCGAACCATGACAGCGTCTCGACGCCGGGAACGGCAAGCGCCGCGGCGCTCGCGACGACCCACGCCGCGAGCTCGGGAGCTGACTGCCGCGCATCGACGGCGCCGGTGAACTCTGCTCCATATCCTTCGGAGAGGTCGCTGCGCGTCGGCGCGGCCTCGGGGCTCGTCGCCACGTTGTTGAACCGGGGTCGCAGCGACACCGGACCGATGTGCACCGGTAACCCGTCCGCGATGACCACGCTCTGCAGCGCGATCAGGCGCTGCATCGGCAGCGCCTCGACCAACTGCTCGGTGTCGAGCGTGTGGAACAGCGGCGTCGTGTTCACCGCGATGCCCGCGACATCCCGTGCGATCCGCGCCTGCTCGCGATTGAGCTCCGTGAAGTGCGACCGCGCCCCGGCCAGCACGGGGGCGTCGACGCCCGCCGCAGACAGCGCCGCGCGCGCAGCCGCAACCGTCGCCTCCTCGCTCACGTGCGACACGGAATCGAACGGCGTGACACGAACGACATCGAGCCCGCGAAGTGCGGATGCCACCGCATCGAGAGCATCCGGCGCTCCGTCAGTCACGATCCGCACGTCCAGCGGCACGCCGTCCGCCGCCGCCCGCGCGAGCGCAGCCGGCCAAGGGGGAGTCGTGAGGTTCAGCTCGACGACACGGAGCGCTCCGATGTCCGACTCATCGACGGGAGATGCGGCCGTCGACGCCTCCACGCCGACGGCCGGGAACATCCCTGCCTCGACCAGCGCGATCATGGCATCCGAATCCCTGACCTCCGATGCGTCACCGCGCGGCGGACGCACCGTGATCGACTGCGCGATGCGCTCGCCGGCATCCAGCCGATACGGATACGGCAGCCCGAGCGGCCGGCTGTACGTCTTGAATGAGGCATCGGTCCAGTTGCGCTGGTCCTCCATCTCGAACACGTCGCCCTCGAAGCGCAGCGTCGCTCCGTCGTCGATGCGCAGTTCGCGGATCTCGAAGATCGGCTGATGCGGGCTGATCGCGGTGGGGAACGCGGTGCGCTCGACGCTGCCGTCCGGATGCTCGACGGCTGCTGCGGTCCCCGCCTCGGCCGCCGGATGCAGAGCCACGAGCCCGACCCGGCAGGTGTGGAAGTCCGGGCCGTTCACGGCCTCCCACGAGATGACGAGCTGCTCGTCATCCGCCGCCACCGTGAGGCGAGAGGTGATCAGAGCGCCCAGACCCTCGTGCCGAAGCTCGAGGGCCAGGGAATCGTCGGTCGACGTCACCGACGAGACGGCCACGGGAACCGTGAGCCATCCGTGATCGCGCACCGCCGCCCGCACCGCGCGCAGCAGCATCCGTCCGCCGTACGAGATCTCCGCCAACTCGTCGCCGCGGAGCTCAATGCTCCACCCGCCAGAGCGCCACTGCTGCGCGTCCGTGCGCCACCAGGAATCCGTCGTCGATGCCATCCATCCAGCGTAACCGGTTGACCAATTCGACCGATAGTGTCATCCGAGATACACCGAGCGGAAAGGGCCGCGATGACAGGCAACTGGGCAGGCACATACCAGTATCGAGCACCCCGGCACATCGCCGTGTCGACGGAGGAGGAGCTCCGCGAAGCGCTCAGCGGCGACGGTCCCGTGCACGCGCTCGGCACCCGGCATTCCTTCACGGACCTTCCCGACACCACCGGCACGCTCATCGAGATGAGCGGCTTCGACCGCCCGGCCGTCATCGACGCCGAATCGCGGACCGTGCGCGTCACTGCGGGCACCCGGTACGGCGTGCTCGCGAAGCAGCTGCACGACGCCGGTTGGGCGCTGCACAACACCGGTTCCCTCCCGCACATCAGCGTCGGCGGGGCCACATCGACCGGCACGCACGGCTCGGGAGACCGCAACGGCGTCCTCACGAGCGCGGTGGCCGCGATCCGGTTCCTCGACGCGAACGGCGAGGTGCACGAGGTGCGGCGCGGCGAGCCCGACTTCGCGGCGCTCGCCGTCGGCGTCGGCGCCTTCGGCATCCTCACCGAGCTCACCCTCGACATCCAGCCGACGTACGACGTCCGCCAGGACATCTACGAGGGCGTCACCTGGGACGACCTCCTCGACGACATCGACGCGGTGACCACAGCGGGCGACAGCGTCTCGGTGTTCACCCGCTGGGCCGATGACCTCGGCTTCGTCTGGGTCAAGCGCCGCAGCACCACCCCCGAGTCGGTCATTCCCACCGAACTGCTCGGCGGGCGACTCTCCGAGACCGGCGTTTCGCCCCTCGGCATGGGCGACAACGTCACCGAGATCGGCACCGCGGGCCCCTGGTACCAGCGCTGGCCGCACTTCCGGGCGGATGCCGAGCCCTCGCGCGGCGACGAGATCCAGTCGGAGTACTTCGTCGACCGCAAGGATGCCGCTGCCGCGCTGCGCGCCGTCCGCGCGGTGTCCCCGGCCTTCGCCGAGCACGTGATCTGGACCGAGCTGCGCACGGCCGCCGCCGACGACCTCTGGCTCAGCGGTGCCTACGAGCGCGATGCGTTCATCATCCACTTCACCTGGGAGAACCGCCCGGACGCGGTGACCGAGGCGCTGAAGCTCATCGAGCCGGCACTCGCACCGTTCCGCGCCCGCCCGCACTGGGGCAAGTGGCACCTCCTCGAGCGCGCCGACATCGAACGCGTCTCGCCACGGCTGGCCGAAGCGCGCGCCGTGTTCGAGCGGCTCGACCCCGAGGGGCGCTTCGTGAACGAGCACCTGGTGCGGGTGGGACTGCGCGAGGCGCGCTGAGCCTCGCCGCCGCCCCCTCCCAGCGCCCGCGCCCCCTCTGATTCACGCACGCTGACCGTCGCCGACGCCCCCGCTCGTCGCCCGCGCCCCTGCTGAATCACGTGAATCAGAGGGGGCGCGGATGCTCAGCAGGGGCGTCGGCGTGCCAACCGGCGTCGCCGCGTCGCCGCGTCGCGGCGACACCCATCGTGCTCTCGCCCGCACGGATGCCGATCGGCAGCACGACGCGTTCGTGAACGTGGTCCGGCTCTCCCTCGGCGGCCAGCAGACGCACGCCCTCGGCTCCCATCGCGAACCCGGGCAGCTCGATCGAGGTGAGAGTCATCCAGTCGGCACCGCCGTCGCGGTGGTCGCCGTCCATGCCGACCACGGCGACGTCGTCGGGCACCCGCAGATCGCCGTGCTCGCGCAGCTGCTGCAGGCAGCCGAGCGCGACCTTGTCGTTCACCGCGAGGATCGCGGTGCGCTCGCCGCGCAGCCAGGGGGCCAGGGCCGCCGTGCTCGCGTGACCATCCGCCGACAGCAGACCCGTGGTCTCGACCTCGATGAGCGTGATCCCGAGCCGCGCCGCGGCCTCCCGCGCGCCCCGGCGACGCTCGACGACGGGCTGCACGATGTCGGGGATCGACAGGAACACCGCCCGACGGATGCCGAGGCCGGCGATGTGTTCGACCGCTGCCCTGCCCACCTGCTCGTTGTCCATGAGAACCGTGCACCAGTCGGCATCCGGCACGTCGTAGTTCACCACCACGATCGGGCGCACATGGTTGCGGATGCGGGCGATGCCCGCGGCGGGGTCGCGCATGGAGGCGACCATCACGCCGCCGGTGCGCGCCTCCGCGAAGTGCTCGAGGAACTCGTCCTGCATGTCGAGCTGCGCGGTCCCCGCCGCGAGCTCGTGCGCGTTGAACAGGCTGTTCGCCATCATCAGATACCGACCGTTCGCCGCCGCGGTGAGCTGCGCACCGCGCGCGATCTCGACGAACAGGACGTTCACGAGATCGGGCGTGATCAGGCCGAGGGCGTCCGAGCGGTTGCGGATCAGCGTGCGCCCTGCCGAGCTGCGGATATAGCCGAGACGGTCGATCGCCTCCTGCACGCGCTGCAGGGTCTCGGGAGCGAGGCGATCGGGGGAGTTGATCGCGTTCGACACCGTCCCCACCGACACGCCCGCTTCGCGCGCCACCGCGTTGATGGTGGGATTCGGCCGATAGCCCGTCATCGGACCCTCTCTCGCTCTGCGGTTTCACGCAATCGTACGGCGAGCGCGGGATGCCGGCGGTCTCGGCGCACCGGACACGAACCGCGCCCCTGTCGTTCCAGGGCGAACGGCAGGGGCGCGGTGGTGCGTGCAGCGAGGCTCAGAGGCTGGTCATGCCTCCGTCGACCTGGAAGGTCGCGCCGGTCGCGAACGACCCGTCGTCGCTGGCGAGGTACACCATGATGCCGGCGACATCGTCGGGTGTGCCGGCACGGCCGATCGGGATGCGGCCGACGATCGCCGCCCGCGACTCGGGGTCCTCGCTGATCGCGGCGACCAGGGGGGTCTCGGTGTACGCGGGTTGCACCGTGTTCACGCGGATGCCGCGGTCGGCATACGCCGCGGCCACGGTGCGACCGAGACCGTGCATGCCGGCCTTGCTCGCACTGTAGGCGGTGAAGTCCTTGCCCTCGCCGTTCACGGCCGTCGGGCTGCCGGTGAGGATGATGGATCCGCCACCCGTCTTCAGCATCGACCGCACCGCGTACTTGAGGGTCAGGAACGAGCCGGTGAGGTTGATGTCCACCGTCCGCCGCCAGACCTCGAGGTCGAGGTCGGCGATCTGCGCGTCCTGGCCGAAAAGCTGCACGCCGGCGTTCGCAACGACCACGTCGGGCGCCCAGCCGTCGGCCTCGATCTCGGCGAAGCCTGCGGCGACGGCATCCTCGTCGGAGATGTCCATGGTCACCGCACGTGCCTGCGCACCGATGGCGGCCGCCGCAGCTGCCGCACCCTCACCGTTGCGGTCCGCCAGCACGACCCGTGCACCCTCACGGGCGAAGCGGGTCGCGACGGCGAGACCGATGCCGAGAGCCGCGCCCGTGACGAGCGCGGTCTTGCCTTCGAGCTGTCCCACGGTCAGCGCTCGATGTGGTCGAGGTGCAGCATGCGGGCGAGGTTCTTGTCGAGCTCGTCGTCCTGGAAGATCTTCTTCCAGTCGTCCTTGATGATGCTTTCGCGACCGTAGTCCATCGCGATGAGGCAGGCGTCAGAGAACGGGTTGTCGCCGCGCAGACCGTTGGCGAGAGCGACCTGCGTGTGCCCGTACAGGATGCTGCGCGCAGCGGCCTCGGGAACCCCCATGGTGTTCACCGTCTCCTGCAGAGCCTCGTTGAGCAGGTCGCCGATCATGCAGGCGACGGTCTCGACGAGGGTCGGCTCGAGCTGCGCGAGCTGCTTGATGGTGACCCAGTGCACGTCGATGACCGGCGCGTAGATCGCACGGACGGTCTCCTCGACGATCGCCTTCTTGGCGGGGTCGTCGCTCTCGATCGCGGCGATCGCGTCCTGCGGGGCGGCGATGCCGCCGAACGTGTCGGCCCACTGCTCGGGCGTCTCGCGCTGCAGGAAGATCGACGGGTGGCACGGGTGCGCGACTGCCTGGATGATGTCCTCGCGCGTGGTCAGCAGGCCCGCGTAGGCGGCAGCCGGGTCGAGCGTCAGCACGATGGTGCCGGGCTTGAGCTGCGGCACCAGGTCGGCGGTCACCGGGCCGAGGGCCAGGTCGGGCACGGCGAGCACGACGATGTCGGCGTCGGCGACGGCGACCGAGGCCTCGGTCAGCTCGCGACCGGCGGCGAGCGTGCGCTCCTGTCCGGCCGGCGAGTTCTCGACGTACCAGACGGTGTGGTCGGTCTTCACGAGGTTGTTGGACACGCGGGTGCCCATCTTGCCTCCGGCGCCGATGACAGCGATCTTGTGGCTCATTGCGTACTCCTCAGGTATTCCAGGGTGGTGCGGGTCCATTCCCGCTCGGTTCGGATGGTGGTCTGTGCGTCTCCCTGCCAGGGGAGCCAGTGCTCGACGATCTCGTTGATGCCGCGCTCGCGCGGGCTGACGGTCTCGAGGAGGTGCGGGTAGTCGTGCAGGCCGGTGCCCATGGCGGTGCCGGAGTAGGTGAAGCCCACCCAGCCGTCCTGCCGCGCGAACGCGAAGTCCTTCACGTGCACGTTCGCGACCAGCGGCGCGGTCTGCTCGACGCACGTGCGCGGCTGCTCGAGCCGTGCGACGATGTTCGCCGGGTCGAGGCAGATGCCGATCCGGTCGCTGCCGACGCGCTCGACGAGACCCACGAGATCGGGCGTCGCCACCTGCTCGTACGTTTCGAGCGCGAGCGTCACACCCGCCTTCTCGAACGAGCGGATGCTGCTGCGCAGCCAGGTCTCCGCCTCGTCGAGCGAAGGACGTGAATCGGGGCCGTAGACCATGCTCCGCACGAGCTGTGCGTCGAACACCTCGGCGAGACCGAGGAACCGGCTCAGGTGCTCGGGGACGATGCCCTTGGTGCCGAGCTCGACCGTGAGGCCGAGGTCGCGGGCGGCCGATGCCGCATTGCGGAGCTCGGCATCGCTCATCGTGTCGAGCGGCGCGTAGTCGCAGATCTGGAACAGCTCGACGCCCTGCTCGCGGGTGTCCTCGAACGCGCCGATCAGGCTCAGCGGCTCGGGAACCCGATCAGAGTGCTGCCAGAAGTAGGCGTAGGTGCCGAAGCCGATCATCCGGTCGCTCCCTCCCGACGAGCGGCGAGCTCCGCCGCCTCATCGAGCACGGTCACCAGAGCGGCGGGATCATGCGCGAAGCGGCCGAGGAACACGCCGTCCACGGCGTCGCCGAGTGCGGTGAGCAGACCGGGGCCCGCTGCGCCGCCGTAGATGACGGCGGAGCCCTCGCGGTCGGCATCCGCCTCCACAGCCGCGCGCAGCGCCGCAGCGACCACGCGGATGTGATCGTGCCCGGCGGGTTCCGGGGCGCCGATCGCCCAGACGGGCTCGTAGGCGACGATGACCGGGCCTGCGTCCGCACCGTCGAGCGCCGAGCGCAGCTGCGCCACGGCGACCTCGGCCGCGGCATCCGGATCCTGCTTCTCGACCTCGCCGATGCAGAGCAGCGGAGTGAGGCCGGCGCGGAGAGCGGCGCGGGTCTTGGCGGCTGTGACCTCCTCGGTCTCGCCGAACAGGCGACGACGCTCGGCATGACCGATCTCGGCGATCGAGGCGCCGACCTCGGCGAGCTCCGCGGCCGAGACCTCACCCGTGAATGCGCCGGAGTCCTCGGAGGAGACGTCCTGGCCGCCGATGCGCACCGGGGTGCCCTCGAACGCGGCCACCGCGGGCAGCACCTGCAGGTACGTCGGCGTGATGAACAGCTCGACGGCTCCCGAGCTCACGGCCTCGTGCGCGCGCACGCGTGCCGCGACCTCGTCGAACCAGGCGCGAGCCCGCTCGTGCCCGAAGTACATCTTCAGGCTCACGCCGACGGTGACCTTCGCCATCAGCAGGTTCCGGTGGTCTCGTACTCGTCGATGACGGCGACCTTCTCGGCGCTGGCGCTGGTCTCGTCGAACCGGTAGGTGAGCCACTCGCGGACGAGGCGGCGGGCGAGCTCGATGCCGATGACGCGCTGGCCCATGGTGAGCACTTGTGCGTTGTTCGAGAGCACGGCGCGCTCGACGGAGAAGGAGTCGTGGGCGGTGACGGCGCGGATGCCGGCGACCTTGTTCGCCGCGATCGCGACGCCGAGTCCGGTGCCGCAGAACAGCAGGGCCCGGTCGGCTTCGCCCTTGGCGACGAGTTCGGCGGCGGCGATCGCGACGCGGGGGTAGGCGGTATGTCCATCCGCGTCGACGCCGACATCGACGAGGGAGGCGACGCCGTCGTTGTTCTGGAGATCCTTCTTGACGATCTCCTTGTAGTCGAAACCGGCGTCATCGCTGCCGATGACGATGCGGAGCTGGTCGGTCATGAGTGTGTTCCCTTTCCGTTCGAATGCTCGGCGAGCATAGCGCCGAGAGCAGTGGTGATCAGTGCGAACGAGACCGCACCGGGGTCGGGGGTGCCCACGGCGTGCTCGCCGTGGGTGCGGGCGCGGCCCATCTTCGGCAGCAGATCCGCCGAGGCCTCGGCGGCACGCGTCGCGGCCTCGGCGGCGGTGGCCCAGGCCGGAGCGAGCTCGGCACCGCCGTCGACAGCCGCGCTGAGCGTGGTGGTGAACGGCACGAGGGCGTCGACCATGGTCTTGTCGCCGACCTCGGCCTTGCCGTAGGTCTGCACGCCGCGCACGCCGTCGGCCACGCCCGCGGCCACGGCGACGGCATCCGGACGTCCGCTGTCTCCGAGGTGGGCGGCGACGGCGTTGAGGATGACGCCCCAGAGGGCACCAGACGTGCCTCCGGCCTTGTCCGCCCAGGCATCCGCTGCGCGCGTGAGCGCCGTCTGCGCCCCGGCACCGGCCTCGACCGCGATCACGACGGCGTCGAGCGCGGCATGCGAGCCGCGCTGCATGCCGATGCCGTGGTCGCCGTCGCCGGCGATCGCGTCTATGCGTCCGAGCTCGTCGACGTTCTCGTCGATCGTGTCGACGATCAGACGGATGGCGGCGCCGACGGTCTGCGCGACGGTCTGCGAGACCGGGTCGCCCTGGGCGATCGTGTCCTCGGCATCAGCGCGATCCGAGACCTCTGCCTGGGCGGCGGCGACGACCGATCCGCGGCGGTAGGCGGGGGCGTCGACGGGGGTGTTCCAGAGGGTCTCGAGTTCCTCGTCGAGCCAGAACAGGGTCAGCGAAGTGCCTGCCATGTCGAAACTCGTGCAGTACTCGCCCACGTGCGGGTCGACGATCACCAGGCCCGCGGCTTCGAGCAGCTGTGCGATGCGCCGGTACACGACGAACAGCTCCTCGTACTTCAACGATCCGAGCCCGTTCAGTACCGGCACGACCCGGGCGCCCTGGGCCTCGACGCCGTCGGGGATCTCGGCGAGGAGCCTCGAGACGAGGAGCTCGGCGAGTTCGTCTGCGGTGGGGATGTCGGTCTCGTCGACGCCCTGCTCGCCGTGGATGCCGAGTCCGATCGCCATGCGCCCCTCGGGGACGGTGAACAGCGGGGCGGGAGCGCCGGGGAGCGTGCAGCCGGTGAAAGCGACACCGAACGACCGGGTGCGCTCGTTCGCCCTGGCCGCGACTGTGGTCACGGCGTCGAGGTCGTATCCGGCCTCCGCCGCGGCGGCGGCGGTGCGGAACACGGTGAGGTCGCCGGCGATGCCGCGGCGCTTGTGCTTCTCGTCGAGGGGGGCCGAGGCGATGTCGTCGGTCACGGCGACCGTCTGCGTGGGGATGCCCTCGGCACGCAGACGCTCCTGGGCGCTGTCGAAGTTCAGCACGTCACCGGCGTAGTTGCCGTAGGAGAGGAACACCCCGCCGCCGCGGTGCGCGGTCTTCGCGACCGCGTGCACCTGCTGCGTCGAGGGAGAGGCGAACAGGTTGCCCATCGCCGCGCCGTGCGCGAAGCCCTGGCCGACGAGCCCGCCGAACGCGGGGTAGTGGCCGGAACCGCCGCCCACGATCACGACGACCTGCCCCTCGGGCACGACCGTCGAGCGCACCACGCCGCCCGGTACGCGGCGCACCGACCGCGAGTTCGCGGCGACGAAGCCGTCGATCATCTCGTCGGCGAAGTCGGCCGGGTCGTTCCACAGACGCGTCATGCTGCGACCTCCGAGGTCTCCGCCTTCGCGCGGTTCTGGCGGGAGAGGACGATCATGAGGACGGCCGAGAGCAGCATGAAGCCGCCGACGATGAACATCGGGATCTCGTAGCCGCCGGTCCAGTCGTGCACGGCACCGGTGATGTAGGGGGCGCTGAACCCGGCGAGGTTGCCGAGCGTGTTGATCAGCGCGACACCCGCTGCGGCGGCGACACCGGTGAGGAACTGGGTCGGCAGCGTCCAGAAGTTGGGCAGCGCGGCGAAGATCGCGCAGGCGGTGACGGTGATCACGGCGATGGTCGCGGCGGGGGAGCCGGCGAACAGGGCCAGCGGGATCGAGACGGCGCCGGCGATCGCGGGGACCGCGATGTGCCAGGTCTTGAGACCGCGCTTGCTCGCATCACGGGACCAGAAGTACATCACGATCGCGGCTGGGAGGTACGGGATCGCGGTGATCAGCCCCTTCTGGAGCACGTCGAAGGTGACGCCGTTCTCGCCCTGGAAGCCCTCGATGATCGTGGGGAGGAAGAACGCGAGAGCGTAGAGGCCGTAGATGAATCCGAAGTAGATGAGCGACAGCATCCAGACGCGGCCGCTGGAGAACGCGTGGCGGATCGAGACGTGCTTCTGGCCGGCCTCGGTCGTCTTGCGCTCGGCCTCGAGAGCGCCGGTCAGCCAGACCTGTTCCTCGGACGTGAGCCACTTCGCATCGGAGGGCTTGTCCTTGAGGTAGAACCAGGCGACGATGCCGATCACGATCGCGGGGATCGAGACTCCGAGGAACATCACGCGCCAGCCCTCGAGACCGAAGAGGCCGTGCTGCTGGAGGAGCGCACCGGCGAGCGGGGCGCCGATCACCGTGGTGAGCGGCTGCGCCAGGTAGAAGAGCATGAGCACGCGACCGCGGTACTGCGCGGGCACCCAGAGGCTGAGGAAGAGGATCGCGCCCGGGAAGAACCCGGCCTCGGCGACGCCGAGCAGGAAGCGCAGGATGACGAGCTGCTCGAAGTTCTGCACCCAGGTGAACAGCAGCGCGACGATGCCCCAGGTCACCATGATGCGGGCGAGCCAGCGGCGGGCTCCGAACTTGTGCAGGGCGAGGTTCGAGGGCACCTCGAGGATGATGTAGCCGATGAAGAACACGCCCGAGGCGAAGCCGAACTGAGCGGCGGACAGGGCGAGGTCGTCGTTCATCCCGTTGGGGGAGGCGAACCCGATGGCCGAACGGTCGAGGTAGTTGATGAAGAACATCAACGCCACGAACGGCACGAGGCGGATGGAGATCTTCCGGATCGCGGATTTCGCGATCGGATTCTCACTCTTGGTTGTCTGGTCCACTACGACTCCTGGGCTCATCGACGGTGATCGAGGTACGCGCACTAGTGTGTCAAACCGGTTGACCAATTGCAAGGCCGGTTCGTGCACTGCGACGTACGAACGTCGGTCGAGAACACGAACGTCGGTCGAGATCGCGGATTTCGGCGGACATTCGTCCTTCCGACCGTCGGATGCCGCTGGGCGCCGGCTCCGCGCTACGCCCGCCCGCCGATCAGGACGGGCCGACGACCTCGAACTCGAGCGCCTCCCCGTACTCGTCCGCTGCGGTGATGCGCAGTTCGTGCGTGCCGAAGCGCTGCGTCCACACCTCCGGCGAGCCGCTGTGCGTGGCGATCGCCTCCTGCGCATCCGGCTCCTGGATGTCGTCGTAGACGATCCAACGACCTGCGATGCTGCTCGACGACCTGCTCGGGTCGCACAGCCATGACGGGATCAGCACGGTGGCGCCGGCATCCGCTCTTCTCCGCAGGACGTCGAAGGTCGCGGAGGGCAAGCGGCTGCCCGCGACCACGATCAGCCCGGCGTCCGTGAGCGGCGACTCCGTCACGTGCTCGTCGAAGGCCAGCACCCCGTGCACGGGCTGGAACAGGCCGTGCACGGGGTGCTGCTGGGCGGCACCCGACCGGAGGGGGAAGAGCGCGCGATCGACGTCGTTCAGACGGTGCCGCGGGAAGTCGTATCCCGGCATGTGCATGTTGCTGCCGCCCGCTGGCAGGGTGCCGTGGCTGAGCGCGTGCCACGCGGCGAACACGCTGCGGGCGGTCTCGGGTGCCGCGGAGGCGCGGTTGCCGAACGGACGCTCGCCCCGACCGAAGTCGCTGTCGTCGGCGTGCACGAGCGCGATGTCGGCCCGCGCCTCACGATGGTTCCAGTGCAGCGGATGCTGCGGCACGAAGTCGCGGACGAACTCCTGCCAGACCTCGCCGTGCTCGGTGGGTTCGACACGCCCGCCGCCGGGGTGCCGCATCAGCACGTCGATGTTCTCCACGAACAGGCGGGTGGGGGCGAAGAAATAGGCGAGGCGCAGCGCGGAGGCGAACTCGTCGGGGGAGTGCCCGGGGAAGCCGGGAGCTCTGGTCGTCCACGGGCCCACGTCCGGCCCCCAGAGGTCGGCGCAGATCCACAGTTCCCGTCCGTACTGGAGCGCTGCGCCCAGCGCGGTGCCGAGCTGCAGCGACTGGAAGGACTCCTTCATGACCTTCGTGGTCGGCGTCATCCCGGCCCTGGCCAACGCGTGGAACAGCACAGGGAAGACATGCTCGGCGAGGACGGGGATCTCGGTGCCGACCGCCCGGTGCACGTCGTCGACGATCGAGCGCGCCGTGGCATCGATGATCGCGAGCGCGCCGTCGGCATCCGTTCCGTGCGTCTGTCCGAAGTGCGGAAGGTGCGCGTCCGCGCGGTACTGATCCGCATGGATCTGCAGATGCTCGGGCTCGTCGTAGAGCACGCCGATCAGTCGCCCCGCCTCGGATGTCGCCGCGATGAGCTCGGCGGGGATGTCCCAGCGGTTGGTCCCCTCGACATACGGCCCGTTGATGTTGCCGTACTCGTTGCCGAGCACCACATCGATGCCCGCCTCGGTGAGGTCGTGCAGCATCCGCGAATGATCGGACTCGGTCGGCAGCACGTGGTGCACATAGAATTCCGCGCCGAGATCGCGCAGGGTCGACGTGAACTGCGCCGGGGTGAGCGGCGGGTCCTGCGAGGGGATCGGGATGCCGGTGCCGGTGCGCATCACGGCATCGGAGGCATCGCCGGCCCAGGGGTCCGCGAGGGCGACGGCCGGGCCCTGGATGCCGAACGAGGGGTGTGGGGGTGAGGCGTTCATGAGTCTCCGGAAGGAAGGCGGAGCGGGGCCCGGCGAGTCCGCCGGGCCCCGCGGGGCGCGTCACTGGTCGACGACGACGCCCATCTCGGTGAAGAACTGCTCGACGGCTTCGTCGACCGTGATCGTGCCGAAGTTCAGCTCCTCGCCGAGCTCGCGGAACTTCTCGTGCAGCGATCCGTAGCCGACGATCGGCACGGGCGGTGCGTCGCCGAGCCGCTCGGCGATCGACGCCTCGTAGTCGGCGATGGTCTGGCTCAACTCGTCGAGGTCGGCGGCGTCGCGGGCGGTGGCGGATGCCGGCAGGCCGCGGTTCGTGCCGAAGATCTCGCCCGACTCGGGCGAGTTCACGAGGAAGTCGATCAGTGTCGCCGCGGCAGCGGGATGGTCGGAATTCGCGGCGATCGAGTACATCTGCGATGCCTTGAGGAACAGGTCCTTGCCGCCCTCCTCCGTCAGCGGCGGGGCGACCAGCTCGATCTCGTAGCCCTCGCCGAGGTTGCCGAGGAATCCGGCGCCCGTGTTGTCCCACGTGGCGTCACTGGCGGTGAGAGCGGCGTCGAAGGCGGTCAGCGGCTGCACTTCGGCGACCCGCTGCTGCGGTGCGACCTGCCCGTCGGCCCGCTGGTCGGCCACCGAGTTCCAGAACTCGGCCAGGCGCTCCTCGTCGAATCCGGGTGTGCCGTCCTCGTCGAACAGGTTCGCGCCCTCGGCGCGCAGCTGCAGTTCGAAGTTCTCGATGCGGGTCGTCGGGTCGACCCCGCCCCAGGCGTCGATCCCCTTCGCGGATGCCGCGTCGCTCACCTCGCCGATCCAGGTGTAGTAGTCGTCCCAGGTGCCGCCATCGAAGCCGTCGACGCCGATCTCGGCGAGCAGCGTGGTGTTGAGGAACATGCCCCAGGAGTTCGTCGACAGCGGGATCGCGGTCGTGGTGTCCTCGACCACGCCGGCTGAGAGCACCTGATCCTCGATCGCGTCGGTCTGGATGATCGAGCCGAGATATGGTTCGAGGTCGAGCAGCGACCCGCTCTCCGAGTACTGGCGCAGGTAGGCGAGGTCCATCGTGACGACGTCGGGGAGCCCTCCGCCCGAGGCTTCGATCTGCCGCTTCTCCCAGTAGTCGTTGGGCGAGAGGAAGAGCACCTTGACGTCGATGTTCGGATGCTGCTCCTCGAACGCGGCCACGGCCTCGTCGTAGAGCGCGGCGCGCACATCGTTGCCCCAGAACGTGAAGCTGATGGACACGTGCTCGTCGGGATCGAGGGTCGTCACCGCCTCTCCGGGGCCTGCGGAGGAGCATCCGGCCAGGGCGAAGGCGGCGACCAGTGCTGCTCCTGTCGCTCCGATCGCCGTGCGTCTGCGGGTCCCGGTCAGGGGAGCAAGGTGTCGGGGAGTCATCGTGATCGCCTCTCGTCGTCGAGTGTCGTCGCGTCTCCTCGATCAGTGAGGAAACGTTTTCTCGCTTGGTGCGGAGAAGGGCGACCGTGGCCGCCCGCCGCCAGTCTGCCAAACCGGTTGACCGAAATCAATGTCGAAATCGCGACGACTGCCGTATCTTGATTCCCATGCCCGCGTTTCCCGACGACCGCTCCGCCGAGATCACCGCGGCTCTCGGCGTGCTGCCGTCCGGCACCCCGGTGTCGGAGGTCGCCCGCCGGATGCTCGACCTGTTCACCGGTGGTTCGATCGCCGCCGGCACCCGCCTCCCGCCGGAGCGGCAGCTCGCGACGACTCTCGGCGTCGGGCGCTCGGCGGTTCGGGAAGCCCTGGCCGCTCTCGAGATCCTCGGGATCGTCGATGTGCGCCCCGGTTCGGGCACCTATCTGCGGGGCTCAGCGAGCGAGCTGCTGCCGCAGACGCTGCGCTGGGGTCTGTTGATCGGGGAGCGCAACACCGCCGAGCTGCTCGAACTGCGCGAGGGGCTGGAGATCTTCGTGGCGCGGCTCGCCGCAGCGCGCGCCGACGAGACGATCACGGCACGGCTCGAGAAGGACGTGTCCCGCATGCGCGAGAGCTACGACGACCTGAACGCGTTCGCGCGGGCCGACCTCGACTTCCACCACGCCCTCGCCGAGGCGGCGGGGAATGCGACGCTGACCGACCATCTGCACGTGATCCGTTCGCTCCTCCAGGTGTACGCGGATCGTGCCGTGCACGACCGCGAGCACGCGGAGATCGCCACCTCCGAGCATGAGGCGGTTCTTGCCGCGGTCCGTGGCGGAGACGGCGACGCCGCGGCATCCGCCATGGCCGTGCACATGGCCACCGCCACCGCTCGACTGCTCGCCGAGCGCGCCGACCCCCCCATCCCGCTGAACGCCACCGACGGCCGCTGAGGGCCACCGAAGGACGACATGATCAACGACGATCGACGCACCCGCCGCGTCATCATCAACTCCGATGTGAAGAACGAGGCCGACGACCAGTTCGCCATCGTGCACGCGCTGCTCTCGCACACGCTCGATGTGCGAGGGGTGATCCCTGCGCACTTCGGCACGCACCGCACGACCGAATCTCTCGCCGAATCCCGCGCCGAGCTCGACCTGCTGCTCGAGCTCCTCGACCTCGGTCGCGACGTCCCCACCGCCGACGGCGCCCCGCACGCGCTTCCCGACGAGAGCACGCCCGTCGACAGCCCCGGTGCGCGGCTGATCATCGAGGAGGCGCGGCGGACGGATGCCGGGCCGCTGTTCATCGCGTTCCTCGGGCCGCTCACCGACATGGCGAGTGCGCTGCTGCTCGCGCCCGACATCGCCGACACCGACACCACGGTGATCTGGATCGGCGGCCCGCCCTACGGCGACCTCGTCTCGGTCGGATCGTGGCCGGAGTTCAATCTGCGCAACGACATCGCCTCGGCGAACGTCGTGCTCGATTCCGGCATCCGCCTGTGGCAGGTGCCCTCGAACATCTACCGTCAGGTGAACGTCGGCTATGCAGAACTCGAGGCGCGCGTCGAGCCGCAGGGAGAGCTCGGCCGCTACCTCGCCCAGCAGGTCGTCGACTTCAACTCGCAGTACCACCGCGTCGCCGTGGAGTCGCGCTCGCTCGGGGATTCGCCGGCCATCGCGCTGATGATCGACCCGTTCTGTGCCGCGATGCGCCGGCAGCCGGGGGTGCGGTTCACCGCCGATGGGCACTACGAGGCCGCCGACCCCGAGCGGGAGATCCTCGTGGTCGAGAGCGTCGACGTGCGCTTCCTGCTCGAAGACATGTTCGCCAAGATCGCCCGGCACGCCGGCTGAACCGGGGGTGCCCTCGGAACCCCTGCACGCCGGACTGATCCGTCACGCCGGCTGACCTTTCGGGGTGCCTGACCGGCATCCGCGTGCATTTCGTCGGGTCGAAATCGCTTCGTCGGGGGAGAACGCGTTTTCCGGCCCGATATTCGGTGATCGGCCCGACAAACCGTCGCGGTCTCGGCCCCGTCGCGGTCTCGACCCGGTCCTGCTCGACGGAGTCGGGACCGGTCGATCAGACCCCGGCGACGACCGCGTTGTCGAGCTGGTCCGGATCCACGCCGGGGCGAGCGTACGCATTGGTGAGCAGCACCCAGCAGACGCTGGCACTCGGATGCACCCAGAACTCGGTACCCGCCCACCCGCCGTGGCCGTACACGTCGCGGTCGATCAGGCCGGCGGCGCGCGAGCGCAGGTTTAGGGTGAAGCCCCAGTCCTGACCCCGTTCGGCGGGGTAGGGGTCCAGGCGTGGGATGTCTCCGGTGAGCGGTCGCCGCATCATGGCGAGCCCGGCAGGAGTGAGGATGCCGTCGCGCGCGCCCTGATCGATCCGCAGCAGTTCCGAGCCGATGCGCAGCAGATCCTCCGCCCGACCGAGCAGCCCCGCGCCGGGCGCGCGCGTCGCGCGGAACCGGTGCATGTCGAGGCCGCCGGCCGCGGCATCAGGCACGTCGACCGACCCCTCGTGCTCGAGCGTCAGACCGGTCGCTCCCACCGAACGCGCCCACTCGAGCGTTCCGGCATCCCAGGTCGTGCCGGTGGTGTGCTCGATCAGGGCGGCGACGCCCTCGAATGCGATGGTCGAGTAGCGGGAGGCGGTACCGGCGGCGAAGTCGCGGCCCCGGGTGAGCAGCTCCTCGCGCAGGGGCACGGCGGTGTCGAGCGGCGGTTCCGCGATGCCCGAGGTGTGCGAGGCGAGGTGCCGCAGTCGCACGACGTCGTCGCGCTCGGCTCCGAACGAGGGCAGCGCGTCGGTCAGCGGGGTGTCGGGGGTGAGCAGCCCGCGCTCGATCGCCCTGGTCGCGGTGATCCCGGTGAGCATCTTGGTGATCGAGAACAGCGGGTAGACGGCGTCGGGATCCGCCCCGAACGCGTCGAGGGTGCGGATGCCGCCGGCGTCGGCCACTCCCACGACGGCGGTGGGCAGGCGCCCTGCGTCGACATGACGGCGGGCCCAGTCGATGGCGGATGCGAACTCCATGATGTCGCCTCTTCTCTGCGGTGGCTTGTTGTGCCTACGATAGGAGCATGCCACAGAAAGCGCTTTCCCATCCGGCCGCGCTCGTGGACGGTCAGCATCCGGTCCGCTCCGTGCTGCGACTGCTCGCGCGGCGCCCGTGGCGTCTGACCTTCGCCGTCGCGGCGTTCACGGTCAAGGAGATCCCGCTGTGGTTCCTGCCGGTGATCACGGCGGGCATCATCGACATCGTCGCGAGTGATGGCGATGTCGCCGGCGTGCTCTGGTGGTTCGCGCTCGCCGCGGTGCTGCTCGTGCAGAACTACCCGAACAACATCCTCTACACCCGCAACTTCATGACGGTCGTGCGCGACCTGGGCGCCGACCTGCGCAACGCGCTCACGGCGCGACTGCAGAGCCTGTCGATCGGCTACCACACCCGCACGAGCTCATCGATCGTGCAGACCAAGGTCGTGCGCGACGTCGAGAACGTCGAGCTGATGCTGCAACAGGTGACCCACCCGCTGCTCTCCTCGCTCATGGTCATGGTCGGTGCGCTCGCGATGACGGCGATCACGGTGCCCCAGTTCCTGCCGGTGTACGCGCTCGCGGTGCCGATCGCGATCGCCATCCGCTATGCGATGCGCAACCGCTCGAGGCGTCGCAACGAGATCTTCCGGCGGGAGATCGAGACCCTGTCGGCGCGCGTCGGCGAGATGGCCTCGTTGATCCCGGTGACCCGCGCCCACGGTCTCGAGGAGACCGCGATCACCCGCGTCGCCGGCGGAGCCGATGGCGTGCGGCGCGCCGGTCTCGACCTCGACCTGCTCAACGGGCGGGTCGCCTCGATGTCGTGGGTCGCCATGCAACTGCTCGGCGTCGCCTGCCTCATGCTCGCGGCGGTCTGCGCGCTCACCGGCTTCCTGCCGATCACGCCCGGTGAGGTCGTCATGCTCTCCACGTACTTCACCCTGCTCACCGGCGGCATCACGCAGTTGCTCATGCTGATCCCCGTCGGTGCGCGCGGGCTGGAGTCCGTGCGGTCGATCGCCGAGGTGCTGCAGGAACCCGACGTCGAGCAGAACTCGGGCAAGAGCCGGGTCGAGACGGTCGGCGGCGAGATCGTGCTGCAGACGGCGACCCATCGATACGCGGATGCCGATGACGACGCGCTGCGTGCGATCGATCTGCGCATCGCGCCAGGGGAGACGGTCGCGTTCGTGGGGTCATCGGGTTCGGGCAAGTCCACGATGCTGAACCTCGTGCTGGGCTTCGTGCGACCGACCAGCGGTCGCATCCTGCTCGACGGACGCGACATGCAGGAGCTGGACCTGCGTACCGTCCGGCGATCGATCTCGGTCGTGCCGCAGGAATCGGTGCTGTTCGAGGGCTCGATCTTCGACAACGTGACCTACGGGCTGCGCGACGCCTCGCCAGATCGCGTCGAGCAGGCGCTGCGTGACGCGAACGCCTGGGAGTTCGTCTGCGATCAGCCCCAAGGCTGGGACACCGTGGTCGGGGAACGCGGGGCGCGGCTCTCAGGCGGACAGCGCCAGCGGCTCGCGATCGCCAGGGCGCTGGTCCGCGACCCGCGCATCCTGCTGCTCGACGAGGCCACCAGCGCCCTCGACCCCGAGTCCGAGGGGCTGGTGAAGGAGGCGCTGGAGCGGCTCATGGCCGGCCGCACCACACTGGTCGTCGCGCACCGTCTGTCGACGATCCGTCGCGCCGATCGCATCGTCGTGCTCGAGCACGGCAGAGTGGTCGAGCAGGGCTCGCATGAGGAGCTGCTCGCCGCTGGTGGACGCTACGCCCACCTGCACCTGGTGCAGAACGGGGCGTCCCGATGAGCGGGTCCCTGAGCCTGCCGAAGGTCCCGTCCCGCACCCGCCATCCCCGTCCCGAGGAGGACTCATGACCACGCCGACCCTCCGCTGCGCACTCGTCGGCACCGGCGCCGTCGCGAACCTGCACGCGAGGGCGGTGGCCGCGCACCCGCTGGCCGAGCTGGTCGCCGTCGCCGACATCCGTCTCGACGCCGCAGAGGCGTTCGCCGCGCAGTACGGCGTCGCGGCAGCCTATGGCGATCTCGACGAGATGCTCGCCGCGCAGCATCCGGACGTCGTCCTCATCTGCACCCCGCCCGGCGTGCACCGCGAGCAGGCGCTCGCCGCCTTCGCCGCCGGCGCCCACGTCGTGGTCGAGAAGCCGCCGGCACCGTCGCTCGACGAACTCGACGAGATGCGGGCCGCCGCCGACCGGGCCGGACGCCGCCTGGCGGTCGTGTTCCAACAGCGCACCGGAACGGGTGCCGCACACGTCCGCGCACTGCTGCGCAGTGGGGCGCTGGGTCGTCCGCTCGTCGCCGTCTGCCAAACGCTGTGGTTCCGCGGCGCCGACTACTTCGCGGTGCCGTGGCGCGGCGAGTGGGCGACGGAGGGCGGGGGCACGACCCTGGGGCACGGCATCCACCAGATCGATCTGCTCGCGCACCTGCTCGGCGACTGGTCCGCCGTGCAGGGGCGGCTGTGGCGGCTCGACCGCGAGACCGAGACCGAAGACGTCTCGACCGCGACCGTGCTGTTCGAGGGCGGTGTGGTCGCGCAGCTCGTGACCAGTGCGGTGTCGCCGCGCGAGACGAGCTCGATCCGCATCGACACCCAGAAGGCGACCATTTCGGTCGACCACCTCTACGGGCACGGGCATGAGAACTGGCGCATCACCCCCGCGCCCGGATTCGAGGACGAGGCCGCCGGCTGGGCGTTCCCCGACGCGGAGGAGCGCAGCGACCACGCGCCACTGCTGCGCGACGTGTTCGACGCCCTGCTCGATGACGCGCCGCTGCCGGCGACGGCGGACGCTCCGGCCCGCTCGCTCGAGATCGTCGCCGCCGTCTACGCCTCGGCGGCCGCCGACGGCGCGGTCGTGACCCCCGAGATCCTCGCCGCGCACCCCACGCACCGGGCGGGCTTCGCGAGCCCGGTGACGGACCTGCGGGCATGAGCGAGCTCTACCGCGACCCCGTGTACGACGGGCCGACCGATCCGCGGGTCGTGATCGACGACGCCGGCCGCTGGTGGATGTTCTACACCCAGCGTCGGGCGAACGTCGCGGATGCCGGGCCTGGCGTCTCGTGGATCCACGGCACCCGCATAGGCGTCGCCGCGTCGGCGGACGGACTCGAGTGGAGCTATCAGGGTACCCTCGAGCCTTCGGCGTCCGGTCTCGCGCTCGATCCGGCCGGACCACCCGAGCTCGTCGACCGCACGCACTGGGCGCCCGAGGTGATCCACGACGGCACGCGCTGGCGGATGTACCTCACCGAGATCGACGGCATCCCCGATCGGTGGCCGGGCCACGCCAGGGCGATCGTCGAGTACGTGTCAGAGGATCTGCGTTCCTGGCAGCGGATCGGTCCGCTCGCACTGGCGAGCGACCGCGTGATCGACGCCGCTGCGGCCCGCACTCCTGACGGACGCTGGCGACTCTGGTACAAGGACGAGGCGGCGGATTCGGTCACGAAGGTCGCGGTCTCGGACGACCTCGTGTCGTGGTGCGACGAGGGGGTCGCGATCGGCGGACGCCCGCATGAGGGGCCTACCGTGTTCGAGCTCGGCAGCTGGTGGTGGATGATCGTCGACGAGTGGCGGGGGATGGGCGTGTACCGCTCATCGGATGCCGTGACCTGGACCCGCCAAGGTGGGGAGGATGCGGTGATCCTCGACGCGGCACCGGCCGGAGGCCTCGGCAGCCACGGTGCTCAGGTGCGTCACGGCGATGACCTGTGGTTCCACTACTTCGCGCGCCCCGAGGTCGGGGAGCCCCATGCTGCGGGGGAGATGCGCCGCTCGGCGGTGTACCGCGGACGCCTCGTCGTGCGTGAGGATGCGCTGAAGATCGATATTCTCTGAATACGGGGCACTATAGTGTGAGAAAACGTTTTATCGATCATCGCAGATCGCGCTTGCAAAACGTTTCAAACTGGTCTAGCGTGACGGTAAGCGTTTTCCCGATGTCCGGGTGAATCGCTCACCACACACGGACAGTGACGTTCCGCGGCTCAGCCGGACGAGGACGTTCAGAGAGGACGACGATGTTCAGCAAGAAGCGTGTGGCGGCCGTCGCGGCGGTCGCGACGAGTGCCGCGCTGGTGCTCGCAGGCTGCGGCGGGAGCAGCGCTCCCCAGGGGGAGCCGAGCTTCGACCCCGATGAGAAGGTCACGCTCGACCTCGCTTTCTGGGGCAACGACGTGCGCGCAGACCTGTACAACCAGGCGATCGACGCGTTCAACGAGGAATACCCGAACATCACGGTGAATGCGACGTTCCTCACCTTCCCCGAGTTCTGGGAGAAGCGTCAGACCGAGGCAGCGGGCGGCGGACTCCCCGACGTCATGCAGTTCGACTACTCGTACCTCCGTCAGTACTCCGAGAACGGACTCCTGCTCGACCTCGAGCCCTACCTCGGCAGCATCATCCAGACCGACGGGCTGTCGGACCAGATCCTCGGCATCGGCGTCGTCGACGACACGACCTACGGCATCACGACCTCCACGAACGCCTGGGGTCTGTTCACCAACCCGGCCCTCCTCGAGACCGCTGGTGTCTCGGAGTTCGAGGGTGGCAGCTGGGAGGACTACAACGACTGGATCGCCGAGGTCACCGAGGCCAGCGGCGGAGCGTTCTGGGGCGGAAGCGACTACACCGGCCGCATCCAGAACTTCGAGCTGCAGCTGCGCAGCGAGGGCAAGAACCTCTTCAACGAGGACGGCACCCCCGGCTTCGACGAGGAGCGGCTCACCGAGTTCTGGGAGTCGGGAGCGGATGCTCGCGACGGTCAGGTCGTGCCGCAGCAGGTGGTCGAGGAGCTCAACCCGCTCACCGCGTTCGACTCCGCGAAGGGAGCCAGTGAGCTGACCTGGGACAACTTCGGAGCCGGCTACCTCGCCAACCTCGGCGAGGGCTACACCGAACTCGGCCTCATCGCCCCTCCGGTCACGAAGGAAGGCGCGAAGGACCTCTACCTGAAGCCGTCGATGCTGCACACGATCTCGGCGAAGACCGAGCACCCCGAAGCCGCGGCAACCCTGGTGGACTTCCTGGTGAACTCGCCGGAGGCGGGGAAGATCTTCGGCACGAACCGCGGTCTGCCGGCATCCGAGACGGCTCTCGAAGCCGCCGACCTCGACACGATGAGCCAGCAGGTCAAGGACTACGAGGAGTCCATCGCCGACCGTCTCGGCGACGCGCCGCCCGTGCCGATCGTCGGCTACGGCACTCTCGAGGAGAAGTTCCGCGTGCTCGGCACCGAACTCAACTTCGGCACCACCACCGTCGATGACGCGGTCTCCCAGTTCTTCTCGGAGATGGACGTCGTCCTCAACCAGTGATCCCCGGCCGGGCCCGCGGCTGACGCGGGCCCGGCCCTCACAACTCGGAAGGAGTCGACGTGAGCACCACGGAGACACGGGTGATCGTCACCGAGAACCCATCCCCACGCGGCCGTGCTCTGCGCAGCGGTCGCCGCCCGGAGAAGGTGTTCGAGCGCCCCGGTCAGCGCGCCAGGTCGCGCAAGGAGACCGCGGCGGGCTACGCGTTCCTCACCCCGTGGCTGATCGGCTTCTTCGGCCTCACCGCCGTGCCGATGATCTACTCGCTGTACCTCTCGTTCACGAAGTACAACATCTTCCAGCCGCCCAAGTGGATCGGCTTCGACAACTATGTCCGCCTGTTCACGAGCGACCCGAACTTCATCCAGTCCTCGCAGATCACGCTGGTCTACGTCTTCATCGGAACCCCGATCACGCTGGCGGCCGCTCTCGGCGTCGCGATGCTGTTGAACTACCGAGACAAGGGCGCCGGCTTCTTCCGCTCGGCGTTCTACGCGCCGTCGCTGATCGGCGGCTCGGTCTCGGTGGCGATCGTGTGGAGGGCGATGTTCTCCAGCGAAGGGCCGGTCGACAGCGGACTGCAGATCTTCGGCATCGACATCGGCGGCTGGATCGGCAACCCCGACCTGATCCTTCCGATGATGATCCTGCTGGCTGTGTGGCAGTTCGGGTCGACGATGGTGATCTTCCTCGCGGGTCTCAAGCAGATCCCGAAGGAGCTGTACGAGGCGGCCGAGATGGACGGCGCGAACGCGTTCCGCCGGTTCAGCGCCGTGACGATCCCGATGCTCTCGCCGGTGATGTTCTTCAACCTGCTGCTCGGCCTGATCGGCGCCTTCCAGGTGTTCGCCTCGGCGTACATCATCTCCAACGGAACCGGCGGCCCCGCCGGGATGACGAACTTCATCACCGTGTACCTGTACAAGCGAGGATTCTCCGACGGACAGATGGGCTACGCGGCCGCGATCGCGTGGGTGCTGCTCATCGTCGTCGCGATCATCGCCTTCATCCTGTTCCGCACCCAGCGCTCCTGGGTGCACTACTCGGGAGACGACCGATGACCACCACGCGACCCGAACTCACCACCGAAGCCGTCGTGACGGCATCCGCTCCGTCCACCCGGCGGCGGGTGAGCCGCAAGACCTGGCAGACCGTCATCTGGTTCATCGGCCTCATCATCGTCACGGCCATCGTGCTGTACCCGCTGGTGTGGCTGTTCCTTTCGACGTTCAAGCCGAACTCGGAGTTCGGTCAGAACCCGGGCCTGTTCCCGAACGCGCCGACGATCGACAACTACGTCAAGATCTCCGAGGGCATCGCCGGAGTGCCCATGTGGCGCTTCTTCCTCAACTCGTTCGTGCTCGCGGCATCCGCAGTGGTCGGCACCGTGCTGTCGTCCGCTCTCGCGGCGTACGCGTTCGCACGGGTGCAGTTCAAGGGGCTCGGCGTCCTGTTCGCGGCGATGATCGGCACGCTGCTGCTGCCGTTCCACGTCGTGATCATCCCGCAGTACATCATCTTCAACCAGCTCGGCTGGGTCGACACGTTCATCCCGCTGATCCTGCCGAAGTTCCTCGCCACCGAGGCGTTCTTCGTGTTCCTGCTCGTGCAGTTCATCCGCCAGATGCCGCGCGACATGGACGAGGCCGCCCGCATCGACGGCGCCGGTCACCTCCGGATCTTCTGGTCGATCATCCTGCCGCTCATCAAGCCGGCGCTGATCACCTGTGCGATCTTCGCGTTCATCTGGGCGTGGAACGACTTCCTCGGGCCGCTGCTGTACTTGACGAGCCCCGAGAACTATCCGCTTCCGATCGCGCTGCGTCTGTACAACGACCAGACGTCGACGTCGGACTACGGTGCCACCGTCACGGCCTCGTTCGTCGCGCTGCTGCCGGTGCTGCTGTTCTTCGTCGTATTCCAGCGGTTCCTCGTCGACGGCGTCGCCACGCAAGGACTGAAGGGCTGACGATGTCGATCTTCAGCGGAGAGCGCAAGGCGGAGCGGGCCGCCGTCCGCGAGGCCCGCTCCGGTGCGGGCCCCACCCGCGAGGGTGTGGAGCCGGGGCGCAACCCCGGCGCCGCGGCGAAGTTCGGCCTGTTCGGCGAGGTGCTCACGGTCGGTCTGCTGATGGCCCTGCTCTCGCTCGCCGTCGTGACCCTGCCGATCGCCCTGGCCGCCGGCATCCGGCACCTGCGGCGTTTCGTCGCCGCCGAGGACTCGCGCACGACGTTGTTCTGGCAGGAGGTGCGCGCGGGGATCGTGCCGTCGCTCGCCGTCGGTGTCCCGGCGGCCGTGATCGCCGCGGTGCTGGGCCTCGACATCGTGCTCGCGGGCACGGGTGCTCTTCCCGGCGGTCAGGTCATCGCGGTGGTCGGCTGGGCGGGCCTGCTGGTGCTCGCGGTCGCGCTGCTCATCGCGGCCCAGCAGTGGGACCCGGCGCGGGGCTGGGCGATGGCCGTCCGTGCGGTGCCGCAGGCGGCGATGTCGGATGCCGCCGGCACGGCGTACCTCGCGGCCACGGCCGTGTTCGCCGGGGTCGTGACGTGGATGCTGGCGCCGCTCGTCATCGCCGGTCTCGGCTGCGCCGCGCTCGCCGCGGTGGCGATCCCCGAGCGTCGTATCCGATAGAAACCGCTCGGTGATGAGAGTGTTGTCCGATACGGTGATTTCTCTCTGAACGGGGGTGCCTGATGGCAGTCGGCGTCAAGGATGTCGCGGCCGCGGCGGGTGTGTCTGTCGGGACGGTCTCGAACGTGCTCAACCGGCCCGATCGGGTGTCGGAGGCGACGGTCGAGCGCGTGCAGCGCGTGATCCGGGAGCTGGGATTCGTGCGCAACGACGCGGCACGTCAGCTGCGGGCCGGGCGCAGTCGCAGTATCGGGCTCGTGGTGCCCGATATCGGCAACCCGTTCTTCGCCGAGGTCGCGCGAGGGGCCGAGGATCGGGCAGCGGATGCCGGCATGACCGTGCTGCTCGGCAACAGCGACGAGCGCGATGAGCGTCAGGTGGCGCATCTCGAGCTGTTCCAGGAGCAGCGGGTGAACGGCGTGCTGCTCACGCCCGCGTCGGACGACCTCACTGGTGTGCACCGGTTCGCCGCCGGGGGAACCCCGGTGATCCTCGTCGACCGCGAGGTCGAGCAGGGGCTGCTGCCGTCGGTGTCGGTCGACGACGTCGAGGGAGGGCGGCTCGCGGTGGATCATCTGCTGTCGTCGGGGCGACGTCGCATCGCCTACGTGTGCGGGCCGCGGTCGGTGCAGCAGGTGGCCGATCGTCTGGCTGGTGCGCAGGCTGCCGTCGATTCTTGTGCCGACGCGACCCTCGAGGTGATCGAGAAGCCGTCGCTCACGGTGCTGCAGGGGCGTGAGGCGGGGGAGGAGCTTGTCGCCCGCCCCGAGGGGGAGCGACCGGACGCCGTGTTCGCGGCGAACGATCTGCTCGCGGTCGGGCTGCTGCAGGCGTTCAGCTTCGGCTCCGGCATCCGTGTTCCCGAGGACATCGCGATGGTCGGCTACGACGACATCGACTTCGCGTCCGCGACCGTGGTGCCGTTGAGCTCGGTGCGCCAGCCCGCCCGGTTGCTCGGGTGGACCGGCGTCGATCTGCTGCTCAAGGAGCTCGACGGCGTCGACCACGACAGCAGGGTGCGGTTCCAGCCCGAGCTCGTGGTGCGGGACTCGTCGGCCGGTCGTTGAGCGCCCTTCGTCTCGTCGCTTCGCTCCTCGCTCAGGAACCGCGAAGCGAGACGAAACGCCCTTCGCTCGGAATGCGCACTTCCGGTCGTTGAGCGAGCGAAGCGAGACGAAACGTCCCGATCTCAGGAACCGAGAAGCTCTCCGGTCGTTGAGCGAGCGAAGCGAGACGAAACGTCCATGATCCGGTCGCTTCGCCCCGCGCTCAGGAACCGCGAGCGAGACGAAACGCCCCGATTCGCGAGTCGATTCGTGGCCGCCCGCCGGAACCGTTACACTGACAGAGTGCATCCGGTCTTCGGAGCGGATGCCTGGAGACGTCGCATAGTCCGGCCGAGTGCACCACCCTGCTAAGGTGGAGTCCCCTCACGGGGACCAGGGGTTCAAATCCCCTCGTCTCCGCAGTAGATTTCCTGGTCAGATCCTGAATCCAGGATCCGCCGAGGGCTGCGGGGCGTCGCGCTCGAGCGCATCGCGCCGCATCTCGGCATCGTTCGTCTCTGCACAGTTCGCGAGGATCTGTAGGCGATCGTGCGATTCCGATCCGGGCTCTGCCGAGAACGCGAGCATCTGAAGGTCGCGGTCGGACGCGAGATCCATGCTCTGGTAGGTCAGCGTCAGGTCTCCGACGATCGGGTGATGGATGCTCTTGAGCCCGGTGCGGTGCTCCTTGACGTCATGCGCACCCCAGAGCCTTCGGAAGAGCTCGCTGCGGGTGGAGAGCTCACCGACCAGATCGCTGAGCCGCCGGTCGTACGGTGAGCGTCCCGCCTCGGCGCGCAGGATCGCGACGATCTGACGGGTGTTGCTCGGCCAGTCCTGGTAAAAAGTCTGGGCTCTCGGATCGAGGAAGACGAAGCGCGCGGCGTTCGCGGGGGCGATCGCCGCATCGAGCATCTCGGAGAAGAGCGCGCGTCCGAGGCGGTTGGCGCCGATGAAGTCGAGGCGCCCGTTCTGGATGAATACCGGCACGGTGGACATCGCCTCGATGGTCTGCCGCATCCCCGCAGTCAACTGATGCGTGCGCGTCGCTCGACGACGCTGCGGATGCGCTCCGACGTTCGCCGCGCGGACGAGGTCGGTGAAGTGCGCGTGCTCGGCATCGTCGAGTCGCAGAGCGCGGCTCACGCCGTCGACGACGGCTTCGGAGACCCCGGTCGCGTTGCCGCGTTCCAGCCGCTTGTAGTACTCGGCGCTCATGCCGGCCAGCAGAGCGACTTCTTCGCGGCGAAGCCCGGGCACGCGGCGGCGCCCGCCGAAGTCCGGCAGCTCGACGTCTGCCAGCGTCAGCCTGGCTCGGCGAGTGGTGAGGAACTCGCTGAGGTCGTCGTGGATGTCCATGCCACCGACGTTACGCCTCGCGGCGCGATCGTGAGGGGCCCTGCGAGGGCACCTGTAGACGGGGCCACGCTCACGGCGAGAGATGCGCGTTGACTCGTTCCATCGGCCGCCCCGCACGGAGCGGCGAAGACTTCAGGAAAGGCATCACCATGAGCACGAACGTCTGGTTCATCACCGGGGCGGGCCGCGGCCTCGGCCTCGACATCGCCCGCGCAGCCCTCGCGGCAGGCCATTCGGTCGTCGCGACCGGCCGAGATGCGGCGCGAGTCGAGAAGGCGATCGGAGCGGCTGAGAACCTGTTCGCCGTCGCCCTCGACATCACCGACCCGGATGCCGCGGAGCGCGCGGCGGCTGCGGCCGTCGAGCGGTTCGGCCGCATCGATGTGCTCGTCAACAACGCGGGCAACTTCTACGCCGGATACTTCGAGAACATCAGCCCCGAGCAGTTCCGTGCCCAGGTGGAGACGAACTTCTTCGGACCGCTGAACGTGACGCGCGCGGTCCTCCCGGTGATGCGGGCGCAGCGCTCGGGACAGGTCATCACCGTGACCTCGGCCGCCGGACTCATGGGGCAGTAGTTCTGCGCGGCATACGCGGCATCGAAGTTCGCTCTCGAGGGATGGATGGAGTCCCTGCGCCACGACGTCGCACCGTTCGGCATCACGACCATGGCCGTCGAGCCCGGCTTCTTCCGCACCGAACTCCTCGTCGAGGGCGCGTCGACGATCTGGCCCGAGCTCGAGATCGAGGACTACGCCGAGCGCACTGCGCAGACGATCGCCGCCTGGAGTTCGATGAACGGACTTCAGGGCGGCGACCCCGAGAAGCTGGCGGACGCACTCGTCACGCTCTCCGACTCGGACGAGCTGCCGCTGCGATTCCTCGCTGGTGAGGACGTCATGAGCGGCGTCGAGCGGAACCTCGCCGCGATCCAGGGGCAGATCGACGCCCATCGCGCCCTGTCCGCCTCCCTCGCCTTCGACGAGTGAGCACCCGCAACCGCACAGGAGAACTCTCATGAAGAACGCACGACTCGGGACCCTCGAGGTCTCTCGCATCGGCCTCGGCGCCATGACCATGGCGGGCACGTACACCGCCGAAGGCGGTCTGGATGAGGCCGAATCCATCCGCACGATCCACCGCGCTCTCGACCTCGGGGTCACGCACATCGACACGGCCGAGATCTACGGGCCCTTCCTCAGTGAGGAGATCGTCGGTCGTGCGCTCACGGGGCGTCGCGACGGCGTCGTCATCGCGACGAAGTTCGGACTGTATTCCCACGACCTCGATCAGCGCAGCCCGGACAGCAGCGCGGCGAACATCCGCACTGCCGTCGAAGGGTCGCTGAGGAGACTCGGCACCGACCACATCGACCTCTACTACCAGCACCGGGTCGACCGGAACACGCCCATCGAGGAGACCGCGGGCGCTGTCGCGGATCTGATCGCCGAGGGCAAGGTCCTGCACTTCGGCCTGTCCGAGGCATCGCCGGAGACCATTCGGCGAGCCCACGCGGTGCAGACCGTGAGCGCGCTGCAGACCGAGTACTCGCTGTGGACCCGCGATGTGGAAGCCGAGATCCTTCCCCTTCTGCGCGAGCTCGGAATCGGGCTCGTGCCGTACTCGCCGCTCGGCCATGGCTTGCTCACCGGGCGGATCCGCACCGTCGCCGACTTCCCTGACGACGACTGGCGCAAAACCAACCCCCGGTTCACCGGCGAGAACTTCAGCCGGAATCTCGCCATCGTGGAAGAGGTCCGTGCGATCGGCGCGGAAGCCGGGGCGACACCGGCGCAGACGGCGCTCGCGTGGCTGCTGACCCGAGGAGACGACATCGCTCCCATCCCGGGAACGCGTCGCGTCGACCGGGTCGAGGAGAACACGGCCGCCGATCGGATCGAGCTCACCACGAGCCAGGTCGCGCGCCTCGACGACCTGACGCCGGCGGCCGGCGCTCGTCACGACGACGGGAACATGGCCTCCATCGACCGGTGAGAGTCCTGGGCGACGCATGCTGAGTCGCGCCTTCGCTGCATGCCGACGAGCGTCGCGAACGTCTCCGGGCGCACGCGCACGCCGCAGATCCCCGTATCTGCTGCAACGACCAGACGGCGCACGGTCTCGGCTCCGCACCCCGCTTCGCGGGCGATCCTGCGGATCGACCATCCCTCGAGCCGCAGGTCCCGGATCATCGGCAGGATCGCATCCGCGATCACCGGTTCCACCCGCGGGGCCACTCCGCTGCGTCGGGCCGCGGCCAGGCGCGACCGGCGGCGAGCCTCGAGGCAGGTGAGACCGTCGGCACCCCGCGGGCACCGGGCCTCGTCGGTGCATCCGCTGAGCGCGCCGCGCGTGGTGCCGTGCTCCACCGCCTTGCCATGGCCGTCCATCCGACGGGCCCGGTACTCGGCGAGGTAGTCGCGACGGGCCTGCGCGCAGGTCTTCCGTCCCGACCCCCAGTGCGGGCATCCGCTGTCCTGCCGGCAGCCGCGGCGATACCCCCAGGCGGTGCCGTGCACGCGATCGAGCGCCCCCGGCGGCGAGAACGACAGAGAACGGGGGAGCGGGTGATCCCGGGGGAGACGAGCGGCCTGGAAGTCGGATCGACGCCGGGTCATCGCCTCGACGCAGGTGAGCAGCTCTCCGTCGCGGTTCGGGCAGCCGCCGATCGAGACGCAGCCCTCGGCGTACCCGGCCGCGCTCCCGTGCGCGGAACCCGTCATCGTCGGCGCGACGAGCCAGCGGCCACCGCCGCGCCGACGATGCCCCCGTCGTTGCCGAAGGCCGCGCGGACGATCGGGGCGTCGACGTCGAGCCGCGCACGGATCTCGTCGAAGTAGATGCTGCCGCCCCCCGCCGATCACGAACAGCGACGGCGAGAACAGGCGCTGGAGGTGACGGAGGTAGCGGTCGACCCGCTCCGCCCAGACCTCGACCGCGCGGTTCTCGCGACGGATGGCCGAGAACCCGACGGACCTGTCGACGAGCTCGCCGTCCATCGTGAGGTGGCCGAGCTCGGTGTTCGGGGTGAGCACGCCGTCGGTGAACAGCGCGGATCCGATGCCCGTTCCCAGCGTGATCGCGATCACGACACCCGCGCGCTGCTGCTCGTCGAGCGCGGCGATCTCGGCCAGGCCCGCAGCATCCGCATCGTTGAGCACCTGCACCGCACGCTGCAGTTCGTCCTGGAACAGCGCCACCGCATCGGTGCCGATCCACGCCGTCGAGACGTTGGCCGCCGACCGCGCCACTCCTCCGACCACGATCGTGGGCAGGCAGATCCCCACAGGCGCATCGGCATCGTCCGAGATCTCCGACAGGATGCCGCGCACGGCAGCCGCGATCGCGAGCGGCTCGCCGCCGAGGGGCGTGGGCGTCTCGCGGCGGCGCAGCACGGTCGACGTCCCGGCGTCGACCGCACCGGCCTTGATCCCGGTTCCGCCGACGTCGACCCCGAGCAGGCTGCCGGTCATTGGTTGCTGAACGCCGCGTCGAACGACGCCTCGGGCAGCTTCCAGAGCAGCGACCGGATGTAGGTCACGGCTTCGGCGGCACCGTGCAGCCGGTCCATGCCCGCGTCCTCCCACTCGATCGAGATCGGACCCTCGTAGCCGATCGCCGAGAGCGCGCGGAACGCGTCCTCCCAGGGGATGTCCCCGTGCCCGGTCGAGACGAAGTCCCAGCCGCGTCGCGGGTCACCCCAGGGGAGGTGGGAGCCGAGGATCCCCTGCCTGCCGGAGGCAGTGCGGATGCGGGTGTCCTTGCAGTCGACGTGGTAGATCCGGTCGGCGAAGTCCGAGATGAATCCGACTGTGTCGACGCCCTGCCAGGCCATGTGCGAGGGATCCCAGTTGAAGCCGAACGCCGCTCGACGGTCGATGGCCTCGAGGGTGCGCACCGAGGTCCAGTGGTCGTAGGCGATCTCCGAGGGGTGCACCTCGTGGGCGAACCGCACGCCCTCGGCGTCGAAGACGTCGAGGATCGGGTTCCACCGGTCGGCGAAGTCCTGGTAGCCCGCGTCGATCACCGCGGCGGGAACCGGTGGGAACATCGCGACGTAGGGCCAGATCTTCGATCCGGTGAACCCGACGACGGTGTCCGCCCCCAGCTTGCGAGCCACGCGCGCCGCACGCTTCATGTCCTCCGCCGCGCGCTGACGCACGCCCTCGGCATCGCCGTCGCCCCACACGTAGTCGCGCAGGATCGCCTGATGACGGAAGTCGATCGGGTCGTCGCAGACCGCCTGGCCGGCGAGATGGTTCGAGATCGCCCACACCTTCAGCCCGTAGCGGTCGAGGATCTCGAGCCGTGACCTCAGGTACGCCTCGTCCTCGTCCGCACGGCGGAGATCGAGATGGTCGCCGGATGCGGCGATCTCCAGGCCGTCGTAGCCCCACTCGGATGCTCGGCGGGCGAGCTCCTCGAAAGGCATGTCGGCCCACTGGCCGGTGAACAGGGTGACGGGGGCGCGTCCGGCGCTCATGCTGCCTCCTCGGCGTGCAGGGTCTCGTCGACGATCTCGGTCCACGCCCCCGAGTTCGACGACCGCAGGAATGCGTCGATGATCTCGACCGATCGCAGTCCGTCCACGACGGTGGGGAGTCCTTCGGGGTTCTCGCCGCGGACAGCGGCGTAGGTGTCCGCCACGAACGACGAGAACGCGTCGGGCCAGCCCTGCGCGTGACCCGCCGGCGTGCGGTTGAGACGGCCCTGGTCTGCGGCGACCGAGCCCTCACCGCGTCGGAGGACCGTCGCGCCCTCCTCCGAGCCGAACCAGACGGCATCCGGCTGCTCCTGGTCGAAGACCGCGGACTGTGCGGAGCCGTCGATCTCGATCCAGAGGCGGTTCTTCCGGCCGCCGGAGACGTGCGAGATCACGGTGTTGGCCAGGACGCCGCTCGCCGCGCGGAACGTCGCGAGACCGATGTCCTCGGTCGTGACCGGCACCCGGTCGCCGCCGCCGTCGCCGCTGAACGACGGTCCGGACGGCACCGGTCGCGTGGGGTGCGCGATGGATGCCGCGGCGGTGACCTCGACGAAGCGCTCGCCGGAGACGAACTCCGCGAGGTCTGCCCAGTGCGAGCCGATGTCCGCGAACGCCCGCGACTCGCCACCCGAGCGCGGATCGACGCGCCACGTCGACGCATCGGCCGAGAGCAGCCAGTCCTGCAGGTATGAGCCGTGCACGAGCAGCACCCGCCCGAGCTCTCCGCCCAGACGCCGAGCACGGATCTCGCGGATCAGCGGGTGATAGCGGTAGACGTAGGGCACGGTGGCGACGGTGCCCGCTCTCTCGACCGCCTCGACGAGCAGACGTGCGTCCTGCACCGTGGTCGCGATCGGCTTCTCGACGACGATGTGCAGCCCTGCGGCGGTGAGCGTGAGGGCGTAGTCGAGGTGGGTATCGTTCGGCGTGCAGATGTGCACGACGTCCGGGCGGTCGGCGATCAGGGCATCGAGGTCGTTCCAGGAGGTCGAGAGTCCCCACGCGTCGGCGGCCTCGCGCGAGCGCCCGGGGCGCGAGCCGAGCACGCCGACCACCTGTGCGCCGGCATCCCTCGCCGCGCGGACGTGCGCGTTCGCGATCATGCCGGTGCCGATGATCCCGACCCGCAGCGGTGCGGCGCTCATGACTCGTCGGCCGTGCGGTCGTCGTCGCCGAGGAACGGGTAGTCCACGAAGGCGAATGCCGAGCCGTCGGGTGCCCAGCTGGGGACGTTGATCGTGCCCTGACCGCCGTCGAGCTCGTGCAGGGTATGGGGCGCCGACCAGTCCTCGCCGACCAGGCGCAGCTCCACGGCGAGGTCGGCAGGGTGCCCGGTCGTCCCCGGAGGGAAGCTGAGGTACACCGTCAGGTCACCGGTGGGTGCGGGGTGCGGGAACCAGTTCACGCGCTCGTCGAAGGTCAGCTGCTCGATCCCCGAGCCGTCGGGACGGATGCGCGCGATCTGCGCGTGACCTGCGGTCTCGGAGAACTGCTCGGTGTTGAAGTAGATCCACTCGCCGTCCGGCGACCACTCGCTGCCGTCGGCGGGACCGCGATGAGTCGTCACCGCCACGTCGTCGGTGCCGTCGATCGCGATCGTGTGGATCGAGGCGTGAGCCCACCAGTCGTCACCCTCGGGGACGAGCCTGACGTAGGCGAGGCGCTCGCCGTCGGGGCTGACACCGTGCAGGAAGTGCAGTGCGCCGTCGTCGGGGGTCACCCGTACGGGTGCGCCGCCCGCGAGCGGCAGCGTCCAGATGTGCCAGTCGTTCGCCGAGGCGTACACGGTGCCGCCGTCGGGGGAAAGCACATGATCGTTGTTGACGTCGGGCAGGCCCGGGGCGTCGATGCGCGTCGGAGCCTGCGACCCGTCGGCGGGCAGCGTCCACAGCAGGCCGTCGCCGTTGATGAGCAGCCGGCCGTCGTGCGTCCAGTTCGGGGCCTCGAACAACACGTCCGACGAGGTGAACACCGTGCGGGTCGCTCCGCCGTCGCGCTCCCAGACGCGGATCCGTGCCACCTGGCCCGGGGCCAGCACGCGCGGGGGGAACTCGCTCGCGTCGATCATCGCGCCGCCTCCTCGAGGTGCGCGCGGATGCCGGCCACGATGAGGTCGTGATCCTCCGACGAGGCCAGGCCCGACACCGAGACGGCTGCGACGACGCCTACACCGCGCACGCGGATCGGGAACGACCCACCGGTGACCGCGTAGTCCTCGCCGAGCCATCCACCGGTGAACGGATCGATGCCCATCTCTCTCCATTCGGCTTCGACGCGGGCGCCGCTCTTCTCCATGCGCAGGGCGACCGCGGCCTTCCTGGCGAGCCAGACGTCCTGGTCGGCGGTGATGCCGGGCAGTGCTGCCCGGAAGAGGGTGAAGCCAGGGCGTCGGATGTCGATCCCGACCGCGTGGCCGGCCGCACGGGCGGCTTGGGTGATGCGGGTGCCGAGGAGCCAGGCCTGCTCGAGGTCGAAGGAGTCGAAAACGAGCTCCTCCTCCTGCTGGGCGAGTGTGTCGATGAGGGTGCTCATGAGGGGTTCCGTTCGTGTCGAGGGGTCAGCGCTGCGCGACCTGTGCGCGCGCCTGGTCGATGGTCGTGAGGATCGAGATCGTCTCGTCGTGGGTGTGCACGGGGGACTCGAGGCGTCCCTCGCCGACGAAGCGGGCGAGGGCGTTCGCCTCCCACGACAGGCCGGCGAAGCCGCGCACATCGGTGGGATCGCTCCAGGTGAGCGGCGTCGAGAAGAAGTCGGCGCCCATCAGGGTGAACGTCGTCGGGTTGTAGAACGGGCCGTCGAGCGAGATCGTCGCGTCGGTCCCGGCGATGACTCCGGCCATGGGCGTGCGGGCGATGATCGACGAGTGCAGCGTCGACTGCGCCCCTCCAGCGTGCGTGAGCACCACGGTCGACGCGGCATCCACACCGGTGGCGGTCATCTCGCCGGCGGCGAAGACGGTGGTGGGGGCGCCCAGCACCATCGACGAGAACTGCACGGGGTAGATGCCGAGGTCGAGAAGCGCGCCGCCGCCGAGCTCGGGGCGGAACAGGCGGTGCTCGGGCCCGGCGGCGATCGCCTGACCGTGGTCGGCGAGCACCTGGCGGACATCGCCGAGCACTCCGTCATGGAGCAGCTGCTGGATGACCGAGGTCTGCGGAAGGTAGCGGCTCCACATCGCCTCCATCGCGAGCACGTTCGCGCGGCGGGCGGCGTCCGTGAGCTGGTGAGCCTCGGCGGCGCTGACCGTGAAGGGCTTCTCGATCAGCACATGCTTGCCCGCGGCGATCGCGGCCAAGCCGATCTCGAGGTGCGAGGTGGGGGTCGTTGCGACGTAGACGACGTCGACCTCGGGATCGTTCACGAGTGCGTCGACCGAGCCGTGCACTCGTGCGATGCCGTGCGCGGCGGCGAACGCGGCGCCGGTCTCGGGGGAGCGCGACGACACGGCCACGAGCTTCTGGTCGGTGTGTGCCTGCAGTGCCTTCGCGAACTCGCCGGCGATCCAGCCCGGACCGACGATGCCCCATCGCAGCGACGGTTCGCCCGCGCCGGAGCTGTAGAGAGTCGGAGTGGGCAGGTGTGCGGGAAGCATGGGCGTCTCTCGATTCGACATCGGTGTGGACAAGATCATTAGCACGAGCTAATGTAGCGGACAGCCCTTAGGTTGGCACGTGCTAATTCGGTCGTCACCGATGACAAATGAGGGATTGACAAGCGACTCAAGGAGGCGTCGGATGGCAACGGAACTGCCAGCTCATCCGTACACGACGGACACCCCGATCAAGCGGGTGAGCAACCTGTACTTCCTCGGATTAGGCCTCGCCCAGTTCGGGATCTTCATCGCGATTCTCTCGCCGGTGTTCATCAGCATGCAGCTGAAGGCCCAGGAGATCAATCCGACCGACCCGGCATCCGTCGTGGGCAGCGTGCTGCCGATCGGTGCACTCGGAGCCCTGATCGGAAACCCCGTCTTCGGCGCACTCAGCGACGCGACGCGCACCCGATGGGGGCGCCGTAAGCCCTGGCTGCTTGCCGGAATCCTCGGTCTGCTCGGCGGTCTTTTCTGGGTGTCGGTCTCGTCGAGCGTCCTCGAGCTGACCTTCGCGTGGCTCATCTGCCAGCTCGCGTCGAACGCCGCATCGGCCACCCTGATCGCGAGCTTCGCCGACAACGTGCCCGAGAACCAGCGCGGTCGTGGATCGAGCATCTTCGCCCTCGCGCAGAACGTCTCGATCCTCGCCGGCATCTACGGCGCCGTGCTGCTGGCCGACAACCTGCCGGTGCTCTTCCTGCTCCCGGGCATCATCGGTGTGGTGCTCGTCGCCATCTACGTTTTCATCACGCCGGACAAGCTCCCCGAGGTCGAGCCTCGGAAGTTCTCTTTCGTGCGGATCATCTCCACGTTCTGGACCAACCCGATCAAGCACCCCGACTTCGCTCTCGCCTGGTGGTCGAGGTTCCTCATCATCTTCGCGTCGATGCTGTTCACGACCTACCGCTACCTGTACATGACCGATCACCTGGGACTCGACAGCGATGTCGCCCTGACGGCGGTCGCCAACGGTGTGCTCTTCTACACGATCGCCCTCATGATCGCGACGGTGGTCTCCGGCTGGCTCTCCGATCGCTTGGGCCGTCGCAAGGCGTTCGTCGCCGGATCGACTCTCCTGTTCGGCGTCGGGCTCGTGATGCTGGCTTTCGCCGACGGAGTCGGAGCCTTCTACATCGCCGAGGTCGTCCTGGGGCTCGCCTACGGCGTCTACACCGCCGTGGACACAGCGCTCGTGGTCGACGTGCTTCCGGATCCCGAGAAGCCCGGCAAGGACCTCGGGGTGATCAACATCGCCAACTCGCTGCCGCAGTCCCTCGCACCCGCACTCGGTCTTGTGCTGCTCGGCATCGGCGGTGCGACGGGTAACTACGTCGCCCTGCTCTGGGGAGCCGGCGCCATCGCGCTGATCGGTGCGATCGTCGTCCTGCCGATCCGCGGAGTCCGCTGATCACAGAAGCCAGGCCGTCGTCCGGGAGCCCTGACCTCCCGGACGGCGGTCTTTCTCATGCTGAAGGTGCGGGCCCCGTCGTCGCTCTGACGACGAGCGTCGCAGAGGTGGCGATGACGGATGCCGGGCGGTCGAAGTCCTCGAGGCGGGCGAGGATCGCTGCGAGCGTGGCATCCACCGTCTCATCGACGTCCTGGTGCACGGTCGTGAGCTGGTTGTAGGAGAGGCCCGCGATGTAGCTGTCGTCGAACCCGACGATGGAGACGTCCTCGGGGACGGACACGCCTGCCCTCACCAGGACGGCGAGCAGACCCACCGCCGTGAGGTCGCCGCCGCAGACGAGCGCTGTCGGGCGTCGATCGCGCCGCAGGTACTCGTGCGCGGCGGCCGCGCCGTCCTCCTCGAAGAACCCGGTCGCGATGACATCGATCCGATCGGCGAGGCCGGCGGCGTGCATAGCCCGTTCGTAGGACTTCGCCCGGTCGCGACCGAGCTTTCCGCCCTCGCCGCCGACGTAGGCGATGTCGCGGTGCCCCAGAGAGGTGAGGTGCTCGACGACCAGCCGCAGGCCCTCGTCCTCGTCGACATGGACGTTGTCGCTCGATCGGCTGTCGTCCCACTCGCCGAGGAGCACGGTGGGGATGCGCCGGGTGGCCTCTTGGAACGCCGGGGATGCCGGGTCGAGGTTGAACGCGACGAGGGCCTCGACCCGCTCCTCGATGAGCTGGGCGACGACGGACTCAGTGGGGCGGTCCGCCGAGGTCGGGCCGAGGGCGATGCCGTACCCCAGTTCGGTCGCCTTGGTGAACAGCTGTTGGACGACGCGCACCTGGAACGGGCTTCCCATCCAGAAGATCGCACCGATCAGACCCGTGCGGTTCTTGCGAAGCAATCGTGCAGAGGCATTGGGGCGGTAGCCGAGCTCGCGGGCTGCCGCGAGGATGCGATCCTTCGACTCCTGTGACGGCCCGGGCTTGTCTCGCATCACCATCGAGACCAGAGGGCGCGAGACGCCGGCGAGCCGGGCGACGTCGGCCATGGTCGGGTGCGGTGTGGGTGCTCCTGAGGTCTCATTGGGCTGCACCACAGCAGGATTCTTTCACGTGGACGACGTGAGCGTCGATGGATCGCCGGGAGTCCCGAGTTCGCGCAAGCCGGGGGCGTCCTGAAGGCGGCGCTCAGCACGCGATCTCGGCTTCCATGTCGCCGTGGTGTCGGATGCGATCGCCGATCTGCAGGCATCGTCGCTCGAGCATGCGATGCGCACGGTCTTTCCGGTCATCGGGCGTGTCCTGACGTCGACCGAGGTCGTCGCAGAACTCGGCTGATCAGCGAGGTGCCGCGACCCCGCTGCGGTGCGGCAATCGTTCTGCCTGAGTCTGCCGCCGTGGCGTCCGCTCAGGTCAGAAGATCCTCGGCTCTGGCCCACAGCTCCTCGAGGTCGAGTGTCGGGTCGCGCAGCCACTGGAGCTGCAAACCGTCCATCCGGCCGAGCAGCTCGACTGCGAGCATCTCGGGATCCTCTGCCCACTCACGAGTCGACGAGGCGATCAGCTCTCGAGCGTAGACGAACCGCTCGGCGAAGTAGTCGTGCGCCGGGTGCCCAGGGTCCAGGGCCTCGGCGCCGAGGATCGTGTACAGCCTGACGATCTCACGCTGTCCTGCGTTGCGGCGTACGAGTGCGGCGAGGAGTGCGCGCGTGGTCTCCCGATCGTGCGGAGGTGCGGGGAATGACTGGGTGACTGCGGCCTCGTCGACCTCGTCGCGATGGCGGAGCACGGCGACGAGGACGTCTTCTCTCGAGGGGAAGTGATGCTCCACGCCCGCGCGGGAGAGTCCGGCCTCCTTCGCGAGTTCGGACATCGTGAACGTGTTGAACCCTGCGGCGGCGATCAGCCGCGTGGCGACCTCGATGATCTGCGCGCGTCGGACATCGGGCGTAAGCCGTGTCCGAGGGCGCGAGGGAGGCATATCCTCAGCTTCCCACACGGGGCTTGCGGGATATGTTGCGCGTCCCTACAATTCTCTTACCGGCACTGGTGCAGGTAAGGATGGAGAGAGATGTCGACGACGACCGAAACCGGCGAGCAGTTCGAATGTGGCGTGCGCGCGATCCGCGGGGGCGCTGACCTTCAGGCGGAGACCGAGAAGCTCCTGAACGAGCTGACTCGTGACGAGAAGCTGGCTCTGCTCGATGGAGACGACGAGTTCTGGCCGGGCTTGGCAGAGATGATGAAGGGATACAACACGGTCCCGATCGTGATGGGCCGTATCGATCGTCTGGGAATCCCCGGCCTTCGGTTCAGCGACGGCCCGCGAGGGGCCGTCGTGGGCAGGTCCACGGCGTTCCCTGTGTCGATGGCTCGCGGCGCGACGTGGGACGTCGAGCTGGAGGAGCGCATCGGTGAGGCGATCGGCGCGGAGCTGCGCGCGCAGGGGGCCAACTTCTTCGGCGGAGTCTGCATCAACCTTCCTCGCCACCCCGCCTGGGGGCGTTCGCAGGAGACCTACGGTGAGGACAGTCTCGCCCTGGGGGAGTTCGGTGCCGCGCTGACCCGAGGGGTCCGACGACACGCGATGGCCGTGGCGAAGCACTACGCGCTCAACTCCATGGAGAACGCGCGCTTCACGGTGGACGTCACCGCCGACGATGCCACCCTGCATGAGGTCTACCTGCCGCACTTCCGCCGCGCCGTCGAGGAGGGGGTCGACGGCATCATGACCGCGTACAACAGCGTGAACGGTGAGTGGGCCGGAGAGAACGAGACGCTGATGGAGGGCATCCTTCGTGGCGAATGGGGATTCACCGGCGTCACGGTCTCGGACTTCATCTTCGGGCTACGCGATCCCGCCCGCTCGTTGCACGCCGGCCTCGATGTCGAAGAGCCGTTCCGCCAGCAGCGCGCGCAGCATCTTCCGGCCGATCTGGAAGAGGGGCGGGCATCCTGGGACGATGTGGACCGAGCCGCTCGACGCATCCTCTCGACGCAGCTCGCCTTCGCCTCCCGCGACCTCGCTCCGGAGCCCGGACCCGACGTCGTGTTCTCCCTCGAACATCGTCAGCTTGCTCGCGACGCAGCCGCCTCGGCCGCGGTGCTCGTGCAGAACGAGCCCATCGACGGCGTGCCCGTCCTTCCTCTCAACGCCGGAGAGCTCTCGCGACTCGCGGTGATCGGCCGGCTGGCGGACATCGCGAACACCGGGGACGGTGGCTCCTCCAGCGTCCGCTCGCCCGAGGTGGTGACGCCCCTCCAGGGACTCGTCGCCGCGCTTCCTGACGTCGACGTCGTCTTCCGCGGTGAGGACGATGCCCGGCTGGCTGCGGACGCGGCCCTGGGCGCGGATGCCGCGATCGTCGTCGTCGGGTACACCGCCGAGGACGAGGGGGAGTTCCTGGGAGATCTGACCAGCGACCCGACCCTTCAGGGGCTCTTCCCACCTCCTCCCGAGGGCATCGACCCCTCCGTGCTCTTCGCGGCAGCAGACGGTGATGAGGCGATCACGATGGGCACCGCGATGGGCGGCGACCGCACTTCGCTGCGGGTGCGCCCGGTCGATGCGGAGATCATCCGCGCTGTCGCGGCAGCGAATCCCCGCACTGTCGTGGTGATCGTCACCGCAGGTGCCGTGATCACGGAGGAGTGGCGTCACAGCGTTCCCGCGATCCTGGTCGGCTGGTACGACGGCAGCGAGGGCGGGCACGCGCTCGCCGACGTCCTGCTCGGAGAACATGATGCGACGGGGCGACTTCCGTACTCGATCCCGACGGACGAGAGCCACCTGCCGTACTTCGACATCGACGCGACCACCATCACCTATGACCGCTGGCATGGCCAGCGACTGCTCGACCGCGATGGTCGGGATGCCGCATTCCCTCTGGGATTCGGGTTGTCGTACACGACCTTCGGCATCTCCGAGGTCAGCGTGGAGAACGTCGAGGGTGAGCATTTCGACGCCCACGTGACGGTGTCGAACACGGGAGAGCGGCCCGGGCGTCACGTCGTCCAGATCTACGGCGTACTCGAGGCGGAGGACTTCCCGCGGCGTGTCCTGCTCGGATTCGCGCCGGTCGAGCTCGCGCCCGGTGAGACGACGCGAGTCGCCGTTCGGGCGTCGTTGCGACCGACGAACCGATGGAGCGACGGCGGATTCGTTCCCGCCACCGATCGTGCCGTGATCGAAGCATCCGCGTACTCCGGCGATCCCGCCGCAGCCCGTACGACGCTCGATCTCGTCTGATCGCTTCACACCGGGGCGGGCGACCACTCGCTCGTCCCGGTGCGGTCGCGCACCTCAGCGCCGCCGCGAACCTGCATCCCAGGCTCTTGCCCGACCATATCCACCTGTCTCCGGAAGGACGACGATGTCCCCCTCTCCTCTCGACTCCACCTCTCCCGATCGACACGCCCCCGACACCGTCAGCATCACGACGGATCCTCATGACGGGCGCACCACATTCCGCCCCGTACGTCTCGGCATCGCCCTGTTCCTCGGTGGCGTGCTGTGGATCGGACCCTTCTTCGCGAACAACGCCGTACTCCTGCCCGCCCGCTTGGAACAGATCGCGCCGGACGACAAGGTCGGCCTGATCGCGCTCCTGGCGATCACGGGGTCGATCGTCGCCATGCTCGCCAACATCTTCTTCGGCGCCCTCAGCGATCTGACCCGCGGCCGACTGGGACGCCGTGCCCCCTGGCTGATCGTGGGATCCTTCGGTGCGAGTGCGTCGCTCTTCCTGCTGCAGGCGGCCTCGTCACCCGGGGCGATCCTCGCCGCCTGGATGGCGTTCCAGCTGTTCCTCAATGCGATCGCCGCACCGCTGCTCGCCATGCTCGCCGATCGGGTACCGCCCGCCCGGCGGGGCACGTACTCCGCGATCTACGGCGTGGGTGTCATGTTCGGCATCTTCGGCTCCCAGATCGTGGCATCCGGATTCGTCACCGATCCGGTATCGGGGATGACGGTCTTCGCCGTCGCCGTTCTGATCGCCGGTCCGCTGGTGGCGCTGATCGCTCCCGAGAAGTCCAATCTCCATGTCCCGCGGGAGCGGTTCAGCGGCTCGATGATCGCCCGCAACTTCTCCTTCCCGCGCCGAGGTGCCCGTGACTACTACCTCGCGCTGTCGGGGAAGCTGCTGTTCATCCTCGGCACCTACTCGCTGACCGGCTATCAGCTCTACATCCTCACCGACTACATGGGAGTCGATCTCGCGGGTGCCGGAGCGATCATCGGCCAGATGGCCGGTATCCAGCTCGTCACCGCGCTGGTGTTCGGGGCGATCTCCGGCCCGATCTCCGACAGGCTGCGTCGCCGGAAGGTGATCGTCATCGGCTCGGCGTTCCTGGTCGCTGCGGCGTCGCTGATCCCGTTCGCGGTCGCACAGCCCTGGGCGATGCTGGCCTACGCGCTCATCGCGGGGATCGGAACGGGCATCTACAACTCCGTCGACCAGGCGCTGAACACCGAGGTGCTCCCGAACCCGGAGAACGCGGCGAAGGATCTCGGAATCCTCAACATGGCCAACACCGGCGGCCAGATCCTGGGCCCCGGCCTGACCTCCGCGATAGTCGGACTCTCCGGCTCCTACGGACCCGTCTTCATCGTGGCGACGGCGGTCGTCGCGGGGTCGGCGCTCCTGATCGCGCCTATCCGTTCCGTACGATGACCCGTGACGGCGCCGTCTTCTGTCGGGACGGCGCCGTCACGCGAGCACGCGTCGGACCGATCCAGAGCGGGAACAGTTCGGAGCGGAGGAGTGGATCCCGAATCGGACCCACGCCTCCGCTCAGACAGGGCTCAGTGCCCCCACAGCCCCAGTGCGAACTCCGCGACAACGGCCGAGAGGAGGAACGACGCGGCGATCGCAACGGTTCCGACCGGGATGATCTTCCACCCGATGCTCTTCAGCATCGGGAGGTCCTTGCCGAGGCTGAGTCCCGCGATGGTGAGCATCACGGTGATGATCGAGAGGAAGTCCACGCTCGCGGTGACGGCGGTGAACCATCCTGCGACCGGTGAGATCGGCGATGACAGCAGCGCGCCGACGGTCATCACGACGATGATCGCCGGCACCTTGCCCCGGGTGATCCTCGCGACCCCCAGCGACAGGGCGACGAGTCCGCACAGGACGGCGTAGGTGAGGATCATGTCGAGGGAGAACGTCTTCGCGGCGATCATCGCCACCACGATGCCGGCGGCGCTGATGATCGCGAGCGACACCCAGAGCCGGATGCCGACGGTCGGCTTCGCGAGGATCGACGCGGCGGCAGCCTGCACGGCCTCGGTATCGGGGGAGTTCTTCGGGCGACGCCCAGGCAGCTGCGCATCCTTGTTCCTGGTGAGCATCCGGTAGAACCGCTCGGCCAGGGGCAGCGAGACCCACACGCCGATGTAGAGACCGAGCAGCCCGGTGATGAGGTTGGACGCGGCCGCAACGGCGAGCACCTGATCCTGCATCTCCGGGTGCTCGGCGACGACGACCGACACCGCGGCCGCCATCATCGACCCCGAGCCGACGCCGGCGCCCATCGCGAGGGCGAGCGGATCGAACCACCCGAGCGAGACCGCGAGCGAAGCGAGCAGGCTCACGATGATCGCGCCGAAGACGGTGCCGAACACGTACATCGACAGCACGCCGCGATAGTGCGGGGAATCCGAGCCGTAGCGCTCGCTCACCATCGCGAACGATGCCTCCCGATCGATCGAGAAGGTGGCACCGATGGTCGCCGGTCCCATGCGCAGCATCACCGCGAGCGGAAGCGCGAGCAGGATCGTGCCGAAGAGGTGACCGACCTCCTGCAGCAGCAGCGCAGGCCCCGCCTGGAGCAGGATCGGGATGTTCGGGCCGATCGTGAAGGACATCCGGGCACCGAGGAACAGCACGGCGACGCCCATGATCGCGGTGGCGGCCTGCTGCAGGTCGAGGGGCAGCGGTCGGACACGCTGACCGGAGAGCAGGGTGCCGATCAGCAGCCCCCAGATCATGGGGAGCAGAGTGATCGAGGCGACGCCGAGCGGGATGACGGCGGGGCCGATCGCCTGCGCGCCTGCCGCGATGGCGACGATGAGAGCGATGAGCACCCACAGTCGTCGATCGCGCAGGCCGAGCATATAGGCGGCGCCTGCCTTCTCGGCGAGCGAGGGGGAGTCGGGAGTGGTTGTCTCCGGGGTGGAGGTCATGTCGGGTTCTCCTGGCGGGATCAGGCTTCGAGCGTCGTCCGGGTCGCCCCGGCGGGGCGCTCGGCGGTGCGGCGGAGGAGGTCGGAGCGGAGCTCGGGGGAGCCGGCGATATCGAGCACGGTCCAGGCGAGGATCGTCGCCCCGTCGATGATGGCGTCGTCCGCAGCCGGGGAGGCGGCGGATGCGGTGAAGTCGGGGTTGTGCGCCGGACCCGTCTCGCCGAGGAACGCGATGGTCGGGTGGATCGCCGGGAGAACCTGCGACACGTTGCCCATGTCGGTGGATCCGCCGCCGAGCGACGCCGGTGCGATCTCACGTCCGGTGGCGATCAGGTTGCGGTCCCAGACCTCGGCCAGCAGCAGGTCGGGGGCGAGCGGGGAGTACGGATGCTCGGTCGCGCGCCACGACCAGGAGCAGCCCGTCGCGATCGCTGCGCCTTCGAAGCAGGCGAGCACCTTCTTCTTCATGTCGCGCCACTCGTCGAGCTCGTAGGCGCGCACCTCGACCTGCACCACGGTGCGACCCGGGATGATGTTGGTCGCCTCCCCGCCCACCGAGATGAACGTGTTGAGGTTGGTGTCCTTGGGCAGGTGCTGACGGAGCAGCGCGATCGCGGTCTGGGCGAGAGTGGCCGCGGATGCCGCGTTCACCCCCTGCTCGGGCATCCCGGCGGCATGGGCCGTGCGCCCCAGGAACTCGACCTCGAAGCGGTCGACGGCGGTCGAGCGGAAACCAGATGCCGAGATGTCGGTGCCGGTCATGCCGTGCACCATGAGCGAGAAGTCGACGTCCTCCCAGGCGCCGGCCGTGAGCATCGGGATCTTGCCCCCGCCGTGCTCCTCCGCGGGGGTGCCGAGAAGCTTGATGCGCAACCCGGCCTCGTCGGCGAACGGACGCAGAGCCAGCGCCGCGCCGACGCCGATCGCCGCGATGACGTTGTGTCCGCACCCGTGGCCGATCTCGGGCAGCGCGTCGTACTCGGCGCAGATCGCGACCGTGAGGTCGCCGGTGCCGTAGACGGCTTCGATCGCGGTCGGCACGCCGTATGCTCCCAGCTCGACGTCGAAGTCGGCCTCGACCATCGTCGCGGCGACCAGTTCGGCGGCGTCTTCCTCCCAGGACAGTTCGGGGTTCGCGTGGATGGTGTGGCTGAGAGCGACCAGCTGGTCGCGGAGGTCGGTGACGGCCGCTGCGGCGCGTGCCTTCTGCGCGGTGGCGTCGGCTCAGTTCGCCGGGCGGTTCAGTTCGCTTCGCGGTTCAGTTCGCCGGGCCGAGCGAGCGGGTGTCGGGACCGATCAGCTGGTTCATGGGCTTGCGGATGCGCAGCACCACCGACCGGTCGGCGATCCTCGCTCCGGGGAGCGCGGCTTCGAGGGCGATCTCGAAGCGGTTCACGTCGGGAAGGCTTCGCAGCCAGACGGCGAGGATGAGGTTGAACCTGCTCGACGACGCCACCGCCAGTCTGACCTCGGGAACCTTGGCGATCGCGGTGCGTGCGGCGTCGATGGTCCGTGCGGGAGCTTCGACGAAGTACCAGGCGTAGACGGGCCACCCGGAGTAGGCGCGGGCGACGTCGGTGCGCAGGAGCAGCTCTCCGGATGCTCGCAGCGTCGCGATGCCGTCGGAGATCCGCTGCGCGGCGATGTCGTAGCGGGTCGCGATCTCGCTGATCGGCGTGCGTGCGTCCCGCCACAGTTCGCGTTCGATCGCCGTTCGCACCTCCACGGGCACGGTGCGCGCGGCTCTCGGACGAGGGGGTCGGGGACGCGGGATCCGGGCGGTCTCCGCCGCGGTGAGATCGCGCAGACGCCAGGCGCCGCCGTCGGTGAGCACCTCGTTGACGACGTGCGTGCGAACGCTGCGCACGCCCTCGATCGCGCCGAGACCCTCGACGACGTACTCCGACACGGATGCCAGATCGGGGACGAACAGCGTCGTGAGCAGGTCGCGCCCGCCGGAGGTGTCGTCGAGCACGATCAACCGATCGTCGCGAGAGAGCGCTGCGGCGGTCGCTTGAAGATGCGATGGGGAGCATTCGATCTCGACGAGGGCGCCCTGGCCATGGCGACGATAGCCGGTCGCCCAGGCCGTGCCGGAAGCCCGCAGGCGCTCCCATCGCCGCCCGAGAGTGGCGGCGTCGACTCCCACCACGGGGGCGAGGTCGCTCCAGCTCGCGCGCGGGTCGATCTGCAGGGCGTGCAGCAGGCGGCGATCTACGGTGTCGAGCGGCGTCGTCTGCTGAGGGGTCGTCTGCAGCGGTGTCATCTGCGGAGGGCGCGTCTGCACAGCTGGACCCCTTTCCGCGGATCTGCTTCAGCGTACCGAGCGTCTCGCCTGTCGGCATCCGCTCGTGGGCGCGCTCGCGGGCGAAGAACGAGACGAAGGGAACGCGCGAGCCTGGCGTAGCCGTCTTCGGCGCGGGCTCGGGCGTCCTTCGTCTCGTCGCTGCGCTCCTCGCTCAGGAACCGGTGCCGAGCAGAGTCCTTCGTCTCCCGGCTCCTGAGCGAGTGCAGCGCGACGAGGTCGTCGATCACCCGCGCGTAGTGGTCACGCGAGATCGGTGATGACGACGCGCGCGATGTCGGGGTTCTTCAGCGAGGCGTACCCCTCGTCGACCTCGGCGAGGGAGATCTCCTTCGACACGAGCGCATCGAGCTCGAATCGACCCTCCAGGTAGAGCCGGGCGTACAGCGGAATGTCGCGCTTCGCCGTGGTGCTGCCCATGTACACGCCCTCGACGTGGCGCTTGGTCGAGAGCAACTCGACGGGCGAGATCGAGAGCGTGGCCGTCGGGTCGAGCACGCCGATGAGGTAGAGGCCGCCTCCGGGAGCCACCATCTGCAGAGCCTGCTGGGTGACGGGACCGAGGCCGACGAAGTCGAATACGGCGTCGGCGCCGACGCCGGTGATCGCCTGCACGGCCGCCACCGGATCCTCCTTCGTGGAGTTGATCACGTGCGTGGCCCCGAACGAACGAGCACGGTCGAGCTTCTCGTCGGCGATGTCGATCGCGATGATGATCGCGGCTCCCGCAGTCACCGCGCCGTTCAGGGCGTTGAGACCGACGCCTCCTGTGCCGATGATGACGACCGCATCGGATGCCTGGACGTTCGCGCTGTTCAGCACGGCGCCTGCTCCGGTCACGACGCCGCAGCCGAGCAGCGCGGCCTGCGGCCACGGGATCTCGTTCGGTACGACGGCGAGCTGGTGCTCGTGGACGAGGACCTGTTGTGCGAAGCCGCCGAGGCCCATGCCCTGCGCCACGGGAACGCCGTTCTCCGAGAGGCGCGGCGGCTGCCCGGCGCCGCGCTCGGTGTATGAGGGGTTCACGCAGAGCGTCTGCTTGCCTTCGATGCAGCGACGACAGGTTCCGCAGTACTGCACGAGGCATCCGACGACGTGGTCGCCGATCGAGACCTGGGTGACGTCCGGGCCGACGGCCGTGACGACACCGGCGACCTCGTGACCGAGGACCATGGGCGGCTCGTAGCCGAGGGGATGGGTGGCCGCGAGCTCGTCGGAGTGGCAGAGGCCGGAGGCGCGCACGTCGACCAGGACCTCCCTGCCGACCGGGGCGGCGATGTCGATGTCGGCGAGCTCGAAGCCCTTTCCGAACTCACGGACGATGGATGCCTTCATGGCGTTCCCTTTCTCTTCTGCCGTCTACTCCGACGGCTGGTTCGTCGGCTCATGCATCCACGCGGGCATGAGCAGGTAGAGGTGGTCGGCGAGCGTCGACGGACTCGCGTCGATCCGTCCCGTCACCCAGTCGGCGAGGACGCCGGTGGCCGCACCGGCGATGTAGCCTGCGGTGATGTCCGCCCGGATCCCCTCGGGCGGCTGGACCGTCTCGATGTGCGCGGCGAGCGGCACCACCATGGCGTCGCGCATGCGTTCCAGAAGCGTGCCTCCCGGCAGCAGGAAGGCAGCGCGATAGAGCGAGCGGTCTGCGTGGACGTGTGCTGCGAGGCCTTCCTGGGCCTCGCGCATGGCGCGATGGGGGTCCTCCGCACGTGCCGCGGCCGCGGTCGCCGCGATCTCCTCGAAGACCGGCTCGATCATGCGGAGAGCGAGCTCTCCGACGTCGGCGAAGTGAGTGTAGAACGCCGAGCGACTGACACCGGCCTCGCGCACGAGCGCGCTGACCGAGACCTCGTCGTCGCGCGCGCACAGCGATTGAGCGGCCGCGAAGAGTCGTTCTCTCGTCCTGCCGGCGCGCGGGTCCGACGACTTCCGGAGTCCTCGGCGTACGTCTTCCGATCCTCCGGAGGCCTGATCGCTCATGATCTCGATGCTAGACATATTCTGGACATGTGTCCATAAGAATGGGCCCCGGCATCCTGTGGCAGGTTGGATGGATGACCACTCCCGCCTCCGCAGGCCGCCGCATCGACCGTGCCATGATCGTCGGCTTCGGCGCTCTGGGGCATCGCGTCGCGGCCGACCTCGTCGCCGAGGGCGCCGAGGTGCTCGCCGTCCGGCGCACCGCCGGCGGATTCCCGGCCGGCGTCACCGGCATCGTCGCCGACGTGGCGGGCCCTCTCGACCTCGAGCTCCCCGCCGTCGACACCTTGATCGTCACGCTGCCTCCCGGCCCGACAGCCGACGCGTATCGCAGGGCCCTCGGCCACGTCGCGGACGCGCTGCCGGCCGCCCCGGACCGAACGGTGTTCGTCTCCTCGACCGGAGTCTTCGACGGAGAGACGGATGCCGTCGTCACCGAAGCCGTCGACCCCGCGCCCGTCACCCCGCGAGGCCTGGGGCTCCGTGACGGAGAGCTCGCCGCGATCGAGATGTTCTCGGCCGTCATCCTGCGTCCGGCCGGAATCTACGGCCCGGGCCGCGACTTCCTCATCCGGCAGGTCCGCGCCCAGAACGCCGTCGACCACGGACGCCGCACCAACCGCATCCACGAGGCCGATCTCGTCCGCACGATCCTCGCGCTGGCGCGGACGGATGCTCCACCCGCGGTGCTGCACGCGGTCGACGGCCACCCTGCGCTGATGCGCGACGTCGTCGCCTTCATCGCGCGCGAGCTGGACACACCGGTCCCGCCGGACAGCGGCTCCGGTGAGCCGCACGGAAAGGTGATCGACGGCGGCCTGCTCGCGCGGTTCCTCGGTCCTCTGCGGCATCCGTCGTTCGACTCCGGCTACGCGGAGATGCTCGCGGCAGCGACCGACTGAGCGCGCACCCGCGCCCCTCACCGGTCCGGCGATCCGCCCCGAGACCGACGATCCGCCCCGAGACCGACGATCAGCCCCGAGACCGACGATCCGCCCCGAGACCGACGATCCGGCGCGAGACCGACGATCCGCCGCGAGACACACGCTCTCGCGGTCGGTCCCCCGCAGAATCGTCGGTCTCAGCGAGAAGACTCCTCCTCGCGCGCCTCTGCCGCATCGTCCGCCTCATCCGGCAGGTTCTCCGCGGGGATCACCACGACGTCCTGCACCTTCCAGTCGAGCGCGGTGATCTCCTCGGCGAGGGCTGTCAGATCGGATGTGCGCACACGCGTCCTCCGCGGCTGCACGAACACCTCGAGATGGAAGACCTGGCCCATGTCGCGCAGCCGCACGGCGGCATCCGCGATCCACCCGTGCCCGCGGGCGAGGCGCACGACCTCGGCGGCCAGCGGATGCACGCTCTTGTCGTCATAGGTGCGCGCCTGCTGATCCATGAGGTCGATCACGGCGCTCTTCGTGTTGCGGAAGCCGTCGTGGATGATGCCCACCGAGATGAAGAGCGCGGCGGCGCCGTCGAGCCACCACACGCCCAGCCCGATGCCGAGCACACCGACGACCGACGCCACGTTGGTGTGCCAGTCGGCCTTCGCCATGTCGGCATCCGCGAACAGCAGCTTGTTGTGCAGCACCGGTGCCAGCTTGGCCTTCGCCGGGCCGTAGACGAACACCGGGCCGACCACGATCACCGCCATCACGAGGATCATGAACCAGCCGAGCCAGACCGTGTGGCCGAGCACCCTCACGGTCCCGATCGTCGGATGCTCCGCCGCCAGGAGCCCCGTGACCGCCTCGATCGCGAGGTTCAGACCGACCACCAGCAGCGCGACCCCCGCGACGAGATGGCCGACGCCCATCGTCCGGTGCAGTCCGTACGGATGCCGTCGCGACGGGCGGCGCCGAACGAAGATCAGCGCGGTGAGGAACGCGAGCTGAGGGATGAGGGAGAGCATGTCCTCGATCCAGGCCGTGCGCATCGCCTGCGAGTTGCCGACCACGACCGCGACCAGAGCGATCGTCACCGAGGTGTAGCAGATCGTGAAGACCTCCCACCTGACCGCCTTCTTGAGAGCGCGGTGCTGCTCGGGCGGCAGGTCGACGCGTCCGAATCGGTAGCGGTCGCTCATCCGCCGACCTCCTCGTCGAGGAAGATCTCGAGCTCGGACAGGAAGGCGTTCTCGCCGAGCGGGACGAGCATCACGATCGAGCGCCCGTCCGCGCCGTCGATGCGGGTGTAGCCGCGGCTGATCCCGGCTCGGTCTATCCATGGCGTCGACTCCGAGAATCCGCCGACCGCGAGGTCGAGGTCGCCGCTCTCGAGCAGACCGACCAGGGTCTCCTCGCCGGCGATCGTCCAGTCGGTGTCGGCGTCGATCGACTCCGCGAAGTCGTCGACCAGATCGACCAGCGGGCCCTCCGGCACGCCGCCGACCTCCGACGCGAGACCGGGGTCCATGCTCACGCCGACCCGCAGGTCGCCGCCCCGCACGCGATCCAGCGTGCCCTCGGGGTCGGTCGGGATCGTCGCGCCGCAGCCCACGAGCGACAGCATGAGCGCCGCGCTCGCGGCGAGGGCGATGCGAGGTCGAAGGCGGGGCGATCTTCTTCTCACCCGATCATGGTCGGGCGAGAGCCGTTCGAGGGGAAGCGGCTTGACAAGGCCTCGTTCCGGGGAGTCGTCCGGGACGGGACATGTTCACGATCCCCTCACGATTCCTCGATGGGTACCGCTCCCCATCGAGGCGGTTCACAGGTGCGTGATAGAAATGCTGTCGTTTGCAGACACGCACCGTCTCGGTGCGACACGGAGGGAAATCACATGAACCGCAAGATCTTCGCACTCACGATCGTGGCTGCCGCCGCGCTCGGCCTGACCGCCTGCTCGGGCTCCTCGGACACTGCTGAGGAGAGCACCGCCCCGAGCTCCGCGTCGTCCTCGTCCTCGTCCTCCGAGGAGACCACGGAGGCTTCGTCCGACCAGTCGGTCATGGACGCCTGCACCACTTTCTCGTCGGCCCTCTCGGCTGCGGGCACGGAGCTCTCCTCGTTCGACGTCGCCGCTGCGTCCGCCGACCCGCAGGCGGCCGTCGACGCGTTCAACGCGACCGTCGAGAGCATCGGTACCGCCGCGAACGAGGTCGGGAACCCCGAGGTCAAGGAAGCCGCCATCGGCGTCTACGACGCGTATGTCTCGCTCGCAGACGTCTACAAGCGACTGCTGATCGACAACGACACCGCGGCCGCGAGCAACATCTCCGACGTGACCACCGAGGTCACCGACGCGGCCACCGCGTTCACCGAAGCCTGCTCCCTCGGCTGATCCGCCTGACTCGAATCGCCCCGCGACCAGCCCGGTCGCGGGGCGATTCTGCGTCTGAGGCGCTCTTGCTCAGCCTGCGGCGAGTACCGAGAGCACGTTGCCGGCCGGATCCGTGAACCAGGCGATGTCCGGCCCGCGGTCGGGCCCGCCGTGGGCGATGCCCTTCTCATCGGTGCCGAAGTCCGGGTCGGTGTAGATCTTCGTCACGACGCCGCGGGCGTTGAGGTCGTCGACCGCGGCCTCGACGTCGTCCACCGGGAAGTTGAGGATCGTGAACGACGCCGAGGTGTGGTTCGGCTTCGCATAGACGAGGACGCTGCCGCCCTGGGGCAGCCGGATGTCGAGGAACCCCATCGGATTGGTCGACACCTCGAATCCGAGGGTCTCGCCGTAGAAGGTGCGTGCGGCATCGATGTCGTCGACGCTGAAGCCGCTGAACGCGTGCGTGGTCTGGAATGCGGTCATGACCACAGGATGCTCCCACCGCAGGTCCCTGTCCAGGGGCTGTTTCCCGACCTGTTCTCAGGTGGCCGAGAAGGCACAGAATTTCATTACTTCCGCATGGAGGTTTCTGCTAGTCTGACGGCGGGCGCCGAGATCGGCACCCCTCATCGCACCGAAGAAGGAAGGTCATTGTGGCCCTGCCCGAAGCATCCGTCCAGCTCTACACGCTCGCCGCGGAGTTCTCCGCCGACATGGGGGGCTCGCTCGACAAGCTCGCCGAGATCGGCCTCCGCAACGTCGAGGCGTTCGACTTCGTCCGTCGCCCAGACGAGATCCGCGCCGCGCTCGACGCCTCGGGCCTCGCCTCGCCGACCGGTCACGCTCCGCTGCTCTCCGACGAGCTGTGGACCCCGGACGGATCGATCCCCACGCCTGCTCCCGAGGTCGTCTTCGAGGCCGCCGCGAAGGTCGGCCTGAAGACCGTCATCGACCCGTTCGTCGCTCCCGAGCGCTGGTTCACGCTCGAGGGCGTCACCGACATCGCCGACCGCCTCAACGCGCTCGTCGACACCGCCGCCGGTTTCGGCCTCGAGGTCGGGTACCACAACCACGCGCAGGAGTTCGTCGAGAGCTTCGACGGCCAGACCGCGTACGAGCGCTTCGTCGAGCTGACCGACGACCGCGTCGTGATCGAGCTCGACCTGTACTGGGCCCTCGTCGGCGGACAGGACGTCACGGGTCTCGTCTCGCGTCTCGGCGACCGCCTCGTCGCCGCGCACGTCAAGGACGGCATCGCTCCCGAGAAGAACCCGTTCGCTCCCGGTGCCGACGCCTTCGGCTCGGACAGCCTCGACCAGCGTCACGCCGGCGCGGGCGACGTGCCCCTCGCCGACGCGCTGCGCGCGGCATCCGGCCTGAAGTATGCGGTCATCGAGTACGACAACGCTCCCGGTGACGTCTTCGCCGACATCGCGGCCAGCTACGCCTTCCTCACAGAGGGGGGCTTCGTCCGATGACGGTGGGAATCGGCATCATCGGCGTCGGTGTCATCAGCGACACCTACCTGCAGAACCTCGCGTCGTTCCCCGACGTCGAAGTCCTCGTCGTCGGTGATCTGCTGCTCGACCGCGCGCAGTCGCAGGCCGAGAAGTACGGCATCCCCGCGTGGGGTTCCGGCGAGGACGTCCTCGCGCACCCGGGTGTCGACCTGGTGATCAACCTCACGATCCCCGCGGCTCACATCGAGGTCTCGCGCGCGGCCATCGCTGCGGGTAAGCACGTCTGGACCGAGAAGCCTCTGGGTCTCGACCGCGAAGCCGCCGCAGAGCTGCTGAAGGAGGCGGAGGCCGCGGGCCTGCGCATCGGCTCGGCTCCCGACACGCTGCTCGGCCCCGGCTTCCAGGCCGCGCGCCGTGCGATCGAGTCCGGTGTGATCGGCCGCCCGCTGTTCGCCCAGACCGCGTTCCAGACGCAGGGTCCCGACCTATGGCACCCGAGCCCCGCGTTCCTCTTCGCACAGGGCGCAGGCCCTCTGCTCGACATGGGGCCGTACTACTTCTCGGCTCTCGTGAGCGTGCTGGGCCCGGTCGACCGGGTCTCCGCCGTCGGCACGAAGGCGCGCGAGGAGCGCGAGATCCACACGGGTCCTGATGCCGGCACCACGTTCCCCGTCGAGGTCCCGTCGACGATTCAGATCGTGGCCGCGTTCGAAGGCGGTGCGCAGTCGCAGAGCCTGCTGAGCTTCGACTCGGCGCTCGAGCGTCACGGCATCGTCGAGATCCACGGCACCGAGGGAAGCATCGTCATCCCCGACCCGAACCAGTTCGCCGGCCGCATTGCCTACGTCAAGCCGCTGGGTGTCATCCGCGACGGCATGAAGTTCGAGCAGGAATGGATCGAGGTCGAGCACGCCGACCTCGAGGTCGGTCGTGGCATCGGTGCGCTCGACATGGTGCGCTCGATCGCCGAGGGGCGCCCGCACGTCGCCTCGGGTGAGCTCGGGTTCCACGTCCTCGACATCCTGCTGTCGGCGCAGGAGGCCGCCGAGACCGGAGTGACCGTGAAGGTCGAGAGCACCGTCGCGCCCGTGCCCCTGCTCCCGGAGGGCTTCGACCCCTTCGCGTCGACTCTCTGAGAACGGCTCTCCGCAGATCGCGGCCCGTCAGTCCTCCGACTGGCGGGCCGCGTTGCGTGTGCGGGAGTGTGCCCTCAGGCGTCGGCACCGCCGGCCAGCAGACGGTCGAGCATCTCGAGCGCGCCCTTGTGGTCGACGGACGGGTCGAGCAGCCATTGCGTCTGCAGGCCGTCGGATGCCGCGATCACGAGTGCCGCGACGAGGTCGGGGTCGAGATCGGATCGCAGGTGCCTGCTCGCCTGCAGGCCCCGCACCCGCTCCGCCATCTCGGTGCGCAGGCGTGAGAAGCGGCCGGTCGCGAACTCCTGCGCGGCGGGGTGGTTGTCCTCGAGAGCGGTGGCGACGAGCATTGAGTACAGCTGCACGAGGCCCGGGATGCTCTGATTCTGCTCGGCCGAGATCTCCATCATCTTCGCCGGGCTCGCGTGCTCGGGCACGGGCTGCCAGTCGTTGGAACGGCGCTCGGACTCGCGATAGACCGCGACCAGGAGCTCTTCAAGAGAGCCGAAGTAGTGGGTCAGGGCGGCATGCGTGACGCCGACCTCCTGCGCGATCGCGCGGAGGCTCGTCTTCTTCGAGCCGCGCTGCGCGAAGACCTCGATCGCCTTGTCGAGGATCTCCTGTCGTCGGGCGATGCCCTTCGGGTATCGTCCTCTGCTGCGAGCAGGCTCGTCCGGATCGGTCATTCCCCGATGATATCGAGACGAGCCCACAAAAACCTCCAATTGGAAGTAATTCGTGACCCGCAGCCCTTGTCGGAGCCGGCGATATCCTGACGGCATCCCTCTTCCCCGCTCAGGAGCACCATGCCCATCGCGACCGATGACCCCCGTCTGCCCCGCACCTACGAGGCGGCATCCGCCCGCTACGACGATGTGCCCTTTCAGCGCGCAGGGCGCAGCGGCGTGCAGCTGCCCAAGGTCTCGCTCGGCCTGTGGCAGAACTTCGGTCGCGACCGCTCGTTCGAGACCCAGCGCGAGATCCTGCTGCACGCCTTCGACCGCGGCATCGTGCACATCGACCTGGCGAACAACTACGGCCCGCCTTACGGCTCGGCCGAGGCGACCTTCGGCGCCGCGCTCGACAGCGGCCTCGACCGCTATCGCGATGAGCTGTTCGTCACCACGAAGGCCGGCTACGACATGTGGCCGGGCCCTTTCGGCGACGGGGGATCGCGCAAGTACCTGGTCCGCTCGCTCGAGCAGAGCCTCACACGCATGAAGACGGACTACGTCGACGTCTTCTACTCGCACCGGGTTGACCCCGACACCCCGCTCGAAGAGACGATGTCCGCGCTCGTCGACATCGTGCGCAGCGGCAAGGCGCTCTACGTCGGCATCTCGAACTACCCGGCCCCGCTCGCGCGTCAGGCTCACGATCTGCTCGCGGCCGACGGCGTGAGACTGCTGCTGCACCAGCCGCGCTACTCGCTGTTCGACCGTGCGCCCGAGGCCGAGCTCTTCCCGCTGCTGCGCGAGCTGCAGATCGGCAGCGCCGTGTTCTCGCCGCTCGCTCAGGGTCTGCTCACGCGCAAGTACATCGACGGCGACGTGCCGGCCGACTCGCGCGCGGCGAACAGCCACTTCCTCAACGGCTCGGCTCTCACCGACGGTTACCTCGAGCGCATCCGCGGCATCGATCGTGTCGCGCAGGAGGCGGGGCTCTCGATCCCGCAGCTCGCCGTGGCGTGGGTGCTGCGCGACCCGGTCGTCACGACGGCGATCGTCGGCGCCTCGCGCACCTCGCAGATCGACGACGCCGTCGCCGCCAGCACGGTCGAGCTCTCAGCCGAGACCGTCGCGGCCCTCGAGGAGTTCGCCGCCCCGGCGGGAACCAGCGTCGTCTGAGGTTCCCGGACCCGGCGCGTCGGAGGAGATCTGCAGTGCGGAGGGCGGATGCCGTCGCACCGACCTCCTGCGCGCAGATCTCCTCCGTAATGCGGATCGCCACGGACCGGCAGCTCTCGGTTGATGCCGCGCCGGGCTCATCCTCGGCTATCTTCGGCTAGAGAGCGCTTTCCGCGGCGCCGACCGGCGGCCCGCGGTGACGCGACGGACGAGGAGAACGACCGATGACCCGCACCTTCGCCTTCGATCCGCTGCCGGAGCCGGTCGTCGGCCCCGGCGAGTTCGCGTTCGCCGCGGTCGGACTCGATCACGGGCACATCCACGGCATGATCGAGCAGCTCGAAGCGGCCGGTGCGGAGCTGACCCTCGTCCACGACGACGACCCCGACAGGGTCGCCGAGGTCCTGCGGCGCCATCCGCGGGCGCGCGCCGCGTCGACCCTCGAGCAGGTGCTCGACGACCCCGACATCAGGCTCGTCGCGAGCGCGTCGATCGCGAATCGGCGCGCACACCTGGGGGTGCGGGTGCTCGACGCCGGCAAGGACTTCTTCGCCGACAAGCCCGCCCTCACGACCTTCGACGGCCTTGCTGCGGCCCGGGACGCCGTCGCGCGCACCGGTGGGAAGTTCGCCGTCTACTACGGCGAGAGGGTGCACTCGGAGGCGGCGATCCTCGCGGGGCAGCTCGTCGAGCAGGGGGCGATCGGGCGGGTGCTGCAGGTCGTCTCCTTCGGCCCGCACCGCGTGGGGTCGGGGCGACCGGACTGGTTCTACGATCCAGAGCAGTACGGGGGCATCCTCTGCGACATCGGCAGCCACAACTTCGAGCAGATGCTGCACTTCACGGGCGCACACGGGGGAGAGATCGTGAGCTCGACCGTGGCGAACTATGCGCATCCCGAGACTCCGGGACTGCAGGACTTCGGCGATGCGCACGTCGTGCTCGACAACGGCACGACGGGATACGTGCGCGTCGACTGGTTCACGCCCGAGGGGATCGACGTGTTCGGGGACGGTCGCACCCTGCTGCTCGGCACCGACGGGTACATCGAGCTGCGCAAGTACATCGACATCACCACCGACAACGGCGGCGGTCAGGTGCTGCTCGTGGATGATGAGGGACAGCATCGGTTCGACGCCACCGGGATGACCGGGTATCCGTATTTCGGACAGCTCATCCGCGACTGCCTCGATCGCACCGAGACGGCGATGACGCAGGAGCGCGCCTTCGCCGCGGCCGAGCTCAGCATCCTGGCCCAGCAGAACGCGCGCGTGCTCGCCGGCTGACTCCCCCAGGTTGGCTTGCCTTGCGATTCCTGCCGCCGCGGTGACGGCATCCGCTCGGCGCATGTGAACCTGTTCGAGATCCGCCGGCGCCCCTGCTGGGCTACAACGCCCCTGCTCATTTGCGTGAATGAGCAGGGGCGCGGTAGCTGAGCGGAGGCGTCGGCGGGAGAACTCAGCCCAGGACGGATGCCGCCTGCCTCGCGGCCCCGATCGCCACGTATTCTCCGGGCTCGGGCACCTCGACCGGCAGGCCGAGCACCTCGGGCGCGATGCGCCGCACGGCCTCGGACTGCGCTCCGCCGCCGATCAGGAGCGCCCGCTCCAGGGGGATGCCGAGATCCCGCAGCGCATCGAGACCGGCGCCGAGACCGCGCAGCATGCCCTCGACCGCCGCGCGGGCGAGGTTCGGACGCGTGGTCGACGCCAGGGTCATGCCCGAGAGTGACGCCGTGGCATCGGGCAGGTTCGGGGTGCGCTCGCCCTCGAAGTAGGGCAGCAGCGAGAGGCCGCCCGCTCCCGCCGGTGCCTCGAGGGCCAGGTCGCTGAACTCCGCATGCGAGACGCCGAGCAGTGCGGCCGTGACGTCGAGCACGCGTGCCGCGTTCAGGGTCGCCACCAGCGGCAGGAAGTTCCCCGATGCGTCGGCGAACCCGGCCACAGTGCCCGTCGGATCCGACAGGGGAGTGCGGCTGATCGCGCACACGGTGCCCGAGGTGCCGATCGACACCACGACGTCGCCCGGCCCGGCACCCAACCCGAGGGCGGCTCCCGCGTTGTCACCCGCGCCCGGCGCGACGCGTCGGCCTGCGGCATCCGTCACGGACTCCGAGGGGCCCAGCACGCGCGGCAGGACCGCGTCGTGGCCCAGGGCCGCGATGAGCAGCTCACGGTCGTACTCACCGGTGAACGGGTTCCAGTAGCCGGTGCCCGAGGCATCCGATCGGTCGGTCACCAACTCGTCGAGCACGGGGTTCTCGGGCCCGAAGCCCCGAAGCCGCCACGTGAGCCAGTCGTGCGGCAGTGCGACGGCCGCGACACGCGAGGCGTTGTCGGGTTCGGCGTCGCGCAGCCAGCGCAGCTTCGTGATCGTGAACGACGCCACCGGCACGAGGCCGGTACGCGAGGCGAGAACGGATGCTCCGAACTCGGCGATCACGTCGCTCGCGGCACCCGCGGAGCGGGTGTCGTTCCACAGCAGGGCGTCGCGCACGACGTTCCCCGCGGCATCCAGCGCCACCATCCCGTGCTGCTGCCCGCCGATCGACCACGCGTCGACGTCATCGATGCCGCCGGCATCCGTGATCGCCGCCTGAAGGGCATGCCACCAGGCCTCGGGGTCGACCGACGTGCCGTCCGGATGCGACGCGCGCCCGGTGCGGACGACGGAACCCGTCGCCGTGTCGACGACGACGACCTTGCACGACTGGGTCGACGAATCGACCCCGAGGACCAGCGCCACGGTCAGCGCGCGCCGAGCAGGTGCTCGGTGGCGAGCTGCTGCAGACGGACGAAGCCGAAGCCCTTGCCGCCGAGGTAGGCGTTCGCGTCGAAGTCCTCGTAGGCCGAGCGGTCGGCGAGGAAGTCGTCGTACGACTCGCCCTCGTTCAGCGTCGGGGTCGAGAGCTCGAGCACCTTGGCGGCGGCGAGAGCCTCCTGCACCTCGGGGTCGGCGCGGAAGGCCGCGGCGCGCTCCTTGAGCAGCAGGTACGTGCGCATGTTCGCGGCGGCCGAGTCCCAGACTCCGGTCTCGTCCTCGGTGCGGCTCGGCTTGTAGTCGAAGTGACGGGGGCCGTCGTAGGCGGGGACGCCGCCGGGGCCGCCGTTCTCGAGCAGGTCGACGAGCGAGAACGCGTTGTGCAGGTCGCCGTGACCGAAGACGAGGTCCTGGTCGTACTTGATGCCGCGCTGACCGTTGAGGTCGATGTGGAAGAGCTTGCCGTGGAACAGCGCCTGCGCGATGCCCGCGGTGAAGTTGAGTCCGGCCATCTGCTCGTGTCCGACCTCGGGGTTCACGCCCACGAGCTCGGGACGCTCGAGCGAGTCGATGAACGCGATCGCGTGTCCGAGGGTCGGCAGCAGGATGTCGCCGCGGGGCTCGTTCGGCTTCGGCTCGATCGCGAAACGGATGTCGTATCCCTTGTCGGTGACGTAGTCGCCGAGCAGGTTGACGGCCTCGCGGTAGCGCTCGAGAGCGGCGCGGATGTCCTTGGCGGAGTCGTACTCGGCGCCCTCGCGGCCGCCCCACATGACGAAGGTCTTGGCGCCGAGCTCGGCGGCCAGGTCGACGTTGCGCAGCACCTTGCGGAGCGCGAAGCGGCGCACGTCGCGGTCGTTGGAGGTGAAGCCGCCGTCCTTGAACACGGGCGCGCTGAAGAGGTTGGTGGTGACCATCGGCACGCCGAGGCCGGTGTCGGCCAGGGCGCCCTTGAGGCGGTCGATCTGGGTCTGACGCTCGGCATCGGTCGAGCCGAAGGCGAACAGGTCGTCATCGTGGAACGTCAGTCCGTAGGCGCCGAGCTCCGAGAGCTTCTCGACGGCGTGCACGACGTCGAGGGCGGGACGCGTCGGTCCGCCGAACGGGTCGGTCCCGTTGTAGCCGATGGTCCAGAGGCCGAAGGAGAACTTGTCTTCGCGAGTGGGGGTGGGCACGTCTGCTCCTGTGCAGGTCGGTGAATAAGTTGCGTTTCACAACATATATCACGACAGAACGGGTGTCCACCCCCTACATTGGAGGGATGCTGTCGACTCCCAGTCCCGCCCAGGGAACCCGCCCGCACAATCTCGCGCGCATCCTGCGGCTCGTCCACGAGGACGGAGCCCTGTCGCGTGCGGCACTCACCGAGGCGACAGGACTCAACCGCTCCACGATCGCCGACCTCGTCGGTGAGCTCACCCGCCTCGGGCTCGTCGATGAATCCCTTCCTGAGACCCCCGGGCGTGTGGGCCGCCCATCGCCCGTCGTGACGGCATCCGCCGATGTCGTGGCGATCGCGGTGAATCCCGAGGTCGATGCCGTCGAGCTCGCCGCGGTGGGGCTGGATCGCAGCATCCGTGTGCGCACCCGTATCGTCAACGACGGCGTCCCCGGGCCGGGCGACGTGGTGGAACTCGTCGGACGCACGATCGACGAGTGGCGGGCGGATGCTCTCGCGGAAGCCAGGATCGTCTCGATCGGCATCGCGGTGCCCGGCCTCGTCCGCGCATCCGACGGTGTCGTGCGCAACGCCCCGCATCTCGGTTGGCGCGATGTGCCATTCGCCGAACTGGTCGCCGCAGCCACCGGCGTCGACACGGCGGTCGACAACGACGCGAGCCTCGGCGCTCTCGCCGAGCACCGCTACGGGGCGGGCATCGGCATCGACGACGTCATCTACCTCAACGGTGGAGCATCCGGCATCGGCGGCGGGCTGATCATCCACGGGAGTCCTGTCGCAGGAGCCGGCGGTTACGCCGGGGAGTTCGGTCAGAACCGCCCCCGCATCAGCGACGAGGCGGACCGCCGCACCGCCGACGGCGTGCTCGAGGCCGAGGTCAGTCGACGCCTGCTGCTCGACGCGGTCGAGCTCGATGCCGTCGACGACGCCGAGCTGGCCGCCGCACTGACGGCATCCGAGTCCTCGCAGGTCGCGGCCGAGCTGTCGCGCCAGGCGCACGTGCTGGCGAGCGCGCTGGCGAACGCCATCAACGTCCTCAACCCCGCCGTCGTCGTGCTCGGCGGATTCCTCGCGATCCTGGGCGACCTGCGGCGCGACGAGATCGCGGATGCCGTCACAGCTCTCGCGATGACCGAGAGTGCCGAGGAACTGGACATTCGCCCAGCTGCGCTCGGGGCCGACCGACTGCTCATCGGCGCTGCGGAGCTCGCCTTCGCCGAGCTGATCTCGCACCCGGCCTGATCCGCGGCCCGGTCTGATTCCCCGCCCGGCCCGATCTTCGTCGCATCGTGGTCCTCCCGATCGCATCGGGCCAGGATGATCGGGTGCGATGAGGAGGCGTGAACGCACGATGGTGGGGAAAGGAGGAACCTCATGATCGGAACGCTCAACGAACTGGTCGATGTGATCGAACGCGAGGGCGCCGAGGGACTCGACGTCGCCGCGTTCGCCCGGCGGCACGGGACGACCGAGTACCACCTGCGACGGCTGTTCTCGTCGCTGGCAGGTATGCCGCTCTCGGAATACATCCGTCGGCGCCGCATGTCGCTGGCCGGCGCCGAGATCGTCGCCGGCGCTCCGAACGTCCTCGACGTCGCCGTCCGTCACGGCTACGGCTCGCTCGAGGCGTTCGGGCGGGCATTCCGTGCCGTGCACGGCATCAGTCCGATGGACGCGCGCCGACAGGGGGGACCTCTCCGCACACAACCCGCGCTCCGGTTCCGCCTGAGCGTCGAAGGGAGGATCCCCATGGACGTCACCATCACATCGCTGCCCGAACTCGTCCTCATCGGCCACGCCATCGAGGCCCCGCTGATCCACGAGGGGGTGAATCCGCGCATCCAGGAGCACATCGCAAGCATCGCGCCCGAGGAGCACCTCAGGCTCAAGAGGCTCGGCGACGCCGAGCCTGCCGGCATCCTCGCGGTCACCGGCGACGTCGACCCCGATGCGCCGGAGGGCACGATGCTGACGTATCTGCACGGAGTCTCTGTGCGGCCGTCGAGCGATGTGCCCGCCGATCTCGAAGTCATGACCGTTGACGCCGGCGCATGGGCGGTGTTCACGGCGAACGGTCCGTTCCCGGAGACGCTGCAGTCGCTGTGGGCGGCGACGGCCACCGAGTGGTTCCCGTCGCAGCCATGGCGACTGCGTCCGGGGCCGTCGATCGTCCGCTACCTGGAGTTCACCGGCACGCACGCCTCGTGCGAGCTGTGGCTCGCGGTCGAGCCGACCTGAGACCGGTCGAGCTCCTCGCCTCTTCGCGCCGGTCGGACGGCGGGGTGCCGATGTCTGAGCACCGTGCGACACTGTGCGCGTGGCGATCGATCTCAAGAAGACCCTCGATGCGTATCAGGCGAAGCGCGGCGTGCTGCGACTCGTCGAGGTGCCGCCCCTGCAGTACCTGATGATCGACGGCTCGGGTGATCCGAACAGCGCCACGCGCTTCACTGATGCCGTCACGGCGCTGTATCCGATCGCCTACGCGCTGAAGTTCGCGAGCCGAGAGAGGCAGGGCATCGACACCGTCGTCATGCCGCTCGAAGGACTGTGGCATGCGCCGGACATGGACTCGTTCACCACGAGGAGGAACAAGGGCGACTGGCTGTGGACGCTCATGATCATGGTCCCCGATCATGTCGACGATGAGATGTTCGCGGATGCCGTCGCCGCCGCATCCCGCAAGAAGGAGCCGTCCCCCGTGCTGTCCGAGGTGCGCCTCGAGCGACTGTCGGAAGGGCTGTGCGTGCAGACGCTGCACGTCGGCCCCTTCGACGACGAGGGACCCGTGCTCGAGGATCTGCACCGTCGGTTCGTGCCCGAGAACGGTCTCGTGATGACCGGCCGTCACCATGAGATCTATCTCAGCGACCGGCGTCGCACCGACCCGTCGAAGCTGCGGACGATCCTGCGCCAGCCGGTCGCCCGCGTCGACTCCTGACGCGGGTCACTCCCGGGTCGCGGAGTGAGCGACGCTCTGGTTGTCGGACGCACGGCGCCCCGGTTGCTGAGCGAGCGGAGCCCCGGTTGCTGAGCGAGCGGAGCCCCGGTTGCTGAGCGAGCGGAGCCCCGGTTGCTGAGCGAGCGGAGCGAGACGAAGCACGCCCGTCAAGTCCCTCCGCCGATGAGGGGAACCTGGCTAGGCTCCGATCATGGGCACGGCGAAGCAGGCGGCGCGGACGGCGAAGGACTCGACCGTGTTCCGGCGCATCGCACGCGCGGGCTTCGTCGTCCTCGGAATCGTGCACATCGTGCTGGGGTCGATCGCGATCTCGGTCGCGACCGGCGGGGGCGGAGACGCCGACCAGGACGGCGCGATGGAGAAGATCCGGGAGACCCCGATCGGAGGGCTTGTGCTCGCCACGATCGCGGCAGGGCTGGTCGCACTGGCCGTATGGCAGATCGTCAGCGCCCTGCTGATCGTCGCGCCCGGTGAGGCGAGGAAGTGGGGGCAACGGGCCAAGGCGGTGGGCATCACGGTCGCCTATCTGGCCGTCGCGGGCCTGGCGGTCGTCTTCGCCGTCGGCGGTCATATCGAGTCGGAGTCGACGTCGCGCACGCTGAGCGCACGTGTGCTCGCCGCTCCGGGAGGGGTCTTGCTGCTCGTCATCGTCGGTCTCGCGGTGATCGCCGTCGGCGGCGGCTTCGTCGTCGGTGCCTTCTCCCGTGCGTTCGAGAAGACCATGGATCTACCGAACGGTCCCGGACGTGCGGGGCTCGTCGCGCTCGGGAGCGTCGGCTATCTCGCGAAGGGCGTGGCGATCGTCGTCACCGGCATGCTGTTCGTCGTCGCCGCCGTGACGCAGGACCCGGAGAAGGCCGCCGGGCTCGATGCGGGACTCCGCAGTCTGCTCTCGCTGCCCTGGGGAGAGCTCGTGCTCTGGGCGGTCGCTGTCGGACTCATCGTCTACGGCGTGTTCTGCATCGCCCGCTCGCGCTACGCCCGGATGTAGCCCGGCTTCCTCGCCGACGGGTGATGGATCAGAAATGCCTCCGCGGGCGGCATCCGGGAGGCGTTTCTGATCCATCATCGCGCGGGGAAGGCCGGGACAGCCGGCCGCGCGCTCAGTGCGCGGAGTAGCCGCCGTCGACGAGGTGGTAACTGCCGGAGATGAAGGAGGCCTCGTCGCTGAGCAGGAACAGCGTGAGGGCGGCGACCTCGGCATCGGTGCCGAGACGCTTCGCTGCGTGCTCGCCCTCGAGGGCTGAGAGCGCATCGGGGGAGAGGCTGGCGCGCACGAGCGGCGTGTCGATGAAGCCGGGGCCGACGGCGTTAGTGCGCACGCCCTGCGCGGTGTACTCGAGCGCCGCGACCTTGGTCAGACCGACGAGTGCGTGCTTGCTGGCGACGTACGCGGCGTTCTGGGCGATGCCCACCGAGCCGAGCACCGAGGCCATGTTCACCACGGCACCGCCGCCGGCGGCCACGATCGCGGGGAGCTGGAACTTCAGGCCGTAGAACACGCCGTCGAGGTCGACGGCGCGGACGCGGTCCCAGGCTTCGATGTCGTAGTCGCCGATGTTCTGCGGTGCCGCGCCGATGCCGGCGTTGTTGACGGCGAGGTGGAGCGCGCCGTAGGTCTGCCGTGCGAACTCGACCGCGGCCTTCGAGTCCTCCCACTTGGCGGTGTTCTGCGCGAAGGCCGACGCCTTTCCGCCCGCGGCGACGATCTCGTCGACCACAGCCTGCGCCGCGTCGAGCTTGATGTCGGTGACGACGACGGACGCGCCCTGCGCCGCCAGTTGACGGGCGATCTCGGCGCCGATGCCGCTGCCTCCGCCGGTGACGATCGCTGTCTTGCTGTCGAACCTGGTCATGGTGACCACTCCTCGTTCCTCGTGGGTGTCGGGCGTATTCGTATGCGTCCGCATATATCTAACGCTGAATGCGGTTCAGGTTATTCCGGGTGCGCCGACATCGCTAGCACCTCGATGTATCCCAGGGCAATGCCGTTCTGCATTTCGGAATTGATTCCTAGTGTCGATGCCACACATCGAGAACAGGAGCCATCATGACCGCATCATTCCGCACCGCGCACGGCTCCGAGCGGCACGACCTCGAGACCGCGACGGCGCCCGCCGCAGCGACGACGGAAGTGCGCTACGAACGCGTCGATCTCGACCGCTACGCCGTCCATGATGACGGCCCGGTCGGTTACGTCGAAGCGGTGCCGCCGGTCTTCGTCTGCTATGTCGGTCACCCGTATCCCCTCGCGCACGAGGTCGCCCAGGTTCACGACTTCCATCGTGCGGTCGAGGTCGTCCGTGAGATCTCGGTGTCATCCCGGCCCCCTATGATCCAGGCATGACACTGGAGATCTGGCCGGGCACCCCCTACCCCCTCGGAGCGTCCTACGACGGACAGGGCACGAACTTCGCGCTCTTCAGCGAGGGCGCCGAACGCGTCGAGCTGTGCCTGTTCGACGAGGACGGCGCCGAGACGCGCGTCGATCTCACCGAGGTCGACGCCTTCGTGTGGCACGGCTACCTCCCCACGATCCAGCCGGGCCAGCTGTACGGCTACCGGGTGCACGGGCCGTACGAGCCGTCGACCGGCAAGCGGTTCAACGCCAACAAGCTGCTCCTCGACCCCTATGCCAAAGCGGTCTCCGGGCACATCGACTGGGGTCAGCCGCTCTTCGGCTACACGTTCGGCGACCCCGACTCTCGCAATGACGAGGACTCCGCCGCCGCCATGGCCAAGGGCGTCGTCATCAACCCCTTCTTCGAGTGGAGCGGCGACCGCCAACTGAAGACCCCGTACGCGCAGACCGTGATCTACGAGGCTCACGTGAAGGGCCTCACCAACCGGCATCCGGAGATCCCCGAAGAGATGCGCGGCACGTACGCCGGCGTCGCGCACCCCGCGGTGATCGAGCACCTGCAGCGTCTCGGAATCACGGCGATCGAGTTGATGCCCGTGCACCAGTTCGTGCACGACTCGGTGCTCGAGGAGAAGGGCCTGTCGAACTACTGGGGCTACAACACCCTCGCGTTCTTCGCCCCGCACAACGAGTACGCCGCGATCGGCGAGCACGGGCAGCAGGTGCAGGAGTTCAAGGCGATGGTCCGCACGCTGCACGCGGCGGGCATCGAGGTGATCCTCGACGTGGTCTACAACCACACCGCCGAGGGCAACCACATGGGCCCGATGCTCTCGATGCGCGGCATCGACAACGAGGCGTACTACCGCCTCGAAGAGGACCGCCGCTACTACACCGACTACACCGGCACGGGGAACAGCCTCAACGCCGGAAGCCCGCATGCCCTGCAACTGATCATGGACTCGCTGCGCTACTGGGTGACCGAGATGCACGTCGACGGATTCCGCTTCGACCTGGCATCGACACTGGCGCGGGAGTTCTACGACGTCGATCGCTTGGCGGCGTTCTTCGAGCTCGTGCAGCAGGACCCGATCGTCTCGCAGGTGAAGCTCATCGCCGAGCCCTGGGATGTCGGACCCGGCGGGTACCAGGTCGGCAACTTCCCGCCGCAGTGGAGCGAGTGGAACGGCAAGTACCGCGACACGGTACGGGACTTCTGGCGCGGCGAGCCGCAGTCGCTCGGTGAGTTCGCCTCTCGCCTCACCGGCTCGGCCGACCTGTACGAGCACTCGGGTCGCCGCCCCGTCGCCTCGATCAACTTCGTCACCGCCCACGACGGCTTCACGCTCCGCGACCTCGTGTCGTACGCCGAGAAGCACAACGAGGCGAACGGCGAGGACAACGCCGACGGCGAATCCCACAATCGCTCCGACAACATGGGCGTCGAGGGGCCGACGGCCGACACCGAGGTGAACCGTCGTCGCGCACGCCAGCAGCGGAACTTCCTGGCGACGCTCCTGCTCTCGCAGGGAGTACCGATGATCTCGCACGGTGACGAGCTCGGCCGCACCCAGAGCGGCAACAACAACGGCTATGCGCAGGACGACGAGATCACCTGGATCGATTGGGAGACGGCCGACCTGCCCCTGATCGAGTTCACGTCCGCCGTCGCGCGCCTGCGGCGGGAGCATCCCGCGTTCCGACGCAGCCGGTTCTTCGACGGCCGGCCGGTGCGCGGCGAAGACGGCGGCCGGCTGCCGGACGTGGTGTGGCTGCGGCCCGACGGCCAGCAGATGGCACCGGAGGACTGGGGATCGGGATTCGGCCGCACGGTCGGCATGTTCCTCAACGGCCATGGCATCCCCGAGAAGGACGTACGGGGCAGGCCGGTCACCGACGTGAACTTCCTCGTGTACTTCCACAGCGGCGACGAGCCGATCGACATCTCGGTTCCCGACGACGGCCACGAGGTCGAGTGGGAGGTCGTGGTCGACACCTCGGGCGAGGTCGACGAGAAGACCACGATCCGCCCTGGCGCGAACGTGCACATGTCCGAGCGCTCCCTGATCGTGCTCCGCGAATGCGACGCGGCTGAGGTCGAGGTCGACGACTCGGTCGAGGCGTCGCTGCGTGCGCAGAGCGATCAGGCGGAACGATCCGCCGCCACCGAGCCCGCGCCGGACCCCGAGTCCGAGTCGGTTCCCGAGTCCGACCCCGAGGAGGGCCGATGACCAGACGACCGCTGTCGACGTACCGCCTGCAGATCAGCCCGCGCTTCCCGCTCGACAGCGCGGCCGAGATCACCGGCTATCTCGCTGAGCTCGGCGCGAGCTGGGCCTACCTGTCACCGCTGCTGGTCCCCACCCCCGGTTCGGATCACGGCTACGACGTCGTCGACCACTCGCGGGTCGACCCGGCCAGAGGCGGAGAAGACGGGCTCGACCGGTTCGCCGCGGCCGCACGCAGCGCGGGACTCGGCATCCTCGTCGACATCGTCCCCAACCACATGGGCGTCGCCGTGCCGCGGGCGAATCAGTGGTGGTGGGATGCTCTCCGTCTCGGCCGCTCGTCACGTCACGCGATCGCCTTCGATATCGATGCGCGGCGCGGCGACGGGACCGTCCGGCTGCCGATCCTCGGAGCGCCGCTCGAGGAGGTGCTCGCCGAAGGGCACCTCTCCGTCGACCCGACCCCGCAGGATGACGCGCCGGACGGCACGCTGTCGTACTTCGAGCATGTCCTCCCGCTCGCTCCCGGCACCTCGGAGCTCGCCGACGACCTGCCGGCTCTGCTCGCGGCGCAGCACTACGAGCTGCGGTACTGGGAGGACCAGAACACCGAGTTGAACTACCGGCGCTTCTTCGCGGTGTCCGAGCTCGCCGGTATCCGCGTGGAGCTCGCCGACGTCTTCGCCGGGTCGCACCGCGAGATCGCGCGGTGGATCACCTCGGGCCTCGCCGACGGTCTGCGGGTCGACCATCCCGACGGACTGGCGGACCCCGGTGCGTATCTGGAGGCGCTGGCGGATGCCACGGGCGGCGCCTACACGCTCGTCGAGAAGATCCTCGAGCCGGGCGAGCGTCTGCCCGACTGGTGGCGTACCGACGGCACCACCGGTTATGACGCGCTGGGCGAGTTCGACCGGGTGCTCGTCGATGAACGCGGAGTCGCGGCGCTGGACGAGCTGGACGCGCGGCTGCGAGCACAGACAGGGCTTCCGGAAGCCCTGCGGTGGCACGACCTCATCCACACCACCAAGCGCCTGGTGGCGGACACCATCCTGCGGTCCGAGGTGCGCCGCCTCGTGCATGCCCTGCCCTTCGGGATCGTCGACGCCGAAGACGCGCTTGCCGAGCTCGTCGCGTGTTTCCCCGTCTACCGGTCGTATCTGCCCGCAGGACGCGAGCACCTCGAGCACGCGCTCGTCGAGGCGACGCGTCGCCGGCCCGACCTCGCCTCGTCGATCGCCGAGCTCGCACCGCTCCTCGGCGATGCCGCGCTCGAGGTCGCCGAACGCTTCTCGCAGGTCACCGGTGCGGTCATGGCGAAGGGTGTCGAGGACACCGCGTTCTACCGCTGCACCCGACTGGGCACGCTCACCGAGGTGGGCGGTGACCCGTCGATCGCGGCGCTCACGGTCGCGGAGTTCCATGCCGCGCAGCAAGACAGACTGGCCGCCTGGCCGCACACCATGACGACCCTGTCGACGCACGACACGAAGCGCTCGGAGGACGTCCGCGCTCGACTCAGCGTGCTCGCGGAGGTACCCGAACGCTGGGAGCAGGTGCTCGGCGAGCTCCGGGCGATCGCCACGACCGGACACGGACCCCTCGACGCGCTGCTGTGGCAGGCCGCCGTCGGCGCCTGGCCGATCTCCACTGAGAGGCTGCGCGCCTACGGGCTGAAGGCCGCGCGCGAGGCGGCGGAAGGCACGGGGTGGCAGCATCCGGATGCCGAGTTCGAGAAGGGCGTCGAGGCGATCGCCGAGGCGGCGAACGGTGCGGCTCACGACACGATCGAGGGGTTCGTCGCCGAGATCATCGACGCCGGGCGCTCGAACTCGCTCTCGGCCAAGCTGCTGCAGCTCACCGCACCCGGCGTCCCCGACGTCTACCAGGGCAGCGAGCTGTGGGACCTCTCGCTCGTCGACCCCGACAACCGTCGCCCGGTGGACTTCGCCGAGCGTGCGGCACTGTTGCGACAGCTCGACGCCGATGTCGCTCGCGGCATCCGTCCCGCGATCGACGACACGGGTCTCGCCAAGCTCCTCGTCGTGTCGAGGGCTCTGCGTCTGCGCCGTGACAACCCCGAGCTGTTCGCCGTCCATCGCGGCGCCGACGTCGAGGGCGAGGCGGCCGAGCATGCGATCGCGGTCGACCGCGGAGGGGTGACGGTCGTCGCGACGCGGCTTCCCGTCGGCCTGTCGCGTCGCGGCGGATGGGGCGACACGATCCTCATGCGTCCCGACGTCTCCGCGACGGATCTGCTCACCGGGCGGCGGGTCCCTCCGGGGGCGGCGCGCCTTGCCGACCTGTTGGACGAGTACCCGGTGGCCCTGTTGGTGGAGGAACGATGATCGAGGTGTGGGCGCCGCGGGCGCAGCGTGTGAGGATCCGGCGGCTGACGGATGCCGGTGCGACACGCGACGTGACCGATCTCGTCGCGCTCGCCGACGGGTGGTGGGGGAGTGATGTCGTCCTCGCCGACGGCGACCGCTATGGATTCCTCCTCGACGACCGTGACGAGCTGCGTCCGGACCCTCGATCGCGGCGGCAGCCGGAGGGCGTGCACGGCCCTTCGGCCGTGTTCGACCCGTCGACCTTCGCCTGGACGGACGCGGACTGGACGGGGCGGCAGCTCGCCGGTGCGGTGATCTACGAGCTGCACATCGGCACCTTCACCTCGGAGGGCACGCTCGACTCCGCGATCGCGACGCTCGACCACCTCGTCGGGCTCGGAGTCACCCATATCGAGCTGCTGCCGGTCAACGCGTTCAACGGGCAGTGGAACTGGGGCTACGACGGGGTGCTCTGGTACGCCGTGCACGAGCAGTACGGCGGACCGGCCGCCTACCAGCGGTTCGTGGATGCCGCCCACCGTCGAGGACTCGCGGTGATCCAGGACGTGGTCTACAACCATCTCGGCCCCTCGGGCAACTACCTGCCCGAGTTCGGGCCGTACCTGCGCGACGCCGACCGCAACACCTGGGGCGACTCGGTCGATCTCGACCAGCGTCCGGTGCGCGACTACATCATCGACAACGCGCTCATGTGGCTGCGCGACATGCATGTCGACGGTCTGCGGCTCGACGCGGTGCACGCGTTGCGCGATGAGCAGCCGGTGCACATCCTGCAGGAGCTCGCCGAGCACGCCGATGCGCTCTCGGCGCAGCAGAACCGGCCTCTCAGTCTGATCGCCGAGTCGGACCTCAATGATCCGACGCTGATCCTGCCGCGCGAGGCGGGCGGATACGGGCTCACCGCGCAGTGGTCCGATGACTGGCATCACGCCGTGCACGTCGCGCTCACCGGGGAGACCACGGGGTATTACGAGGACTTCGCGGCAGCGGATGCCGTGGCGAAGGTCTCGCAGGGCGGCTTCTTCCACGACGGGACGTTCTCGTCGTTCCGCGGACGCCCGCACGGGCGGCCGATCCCCGAGGCCGTGCCGGCCTGGCGCCTGGTGACCTTCGCCCAGGACCACGATCAGATCGGTAACCGCGCGGCCGGTGACCGGCTCTCCGAGACGCTGTCGGAGCGGAGACTGGCCGTCGCGGCCGTGCTGACGCTCACCGCGCCCGGCACCCCGATGCTGTTCATGGGCGAGGAGTGGGGAGCGTCGACGCCCTGGCAGTTCTTCACCTCGCACCCCGAGCCGGAACTCGGAAAGGCGACGGCCGAGGGCCGCATCGCGGAGTTCGCCCGCATGGGGTGGGACCCCGCGAGGGTCCCCGACCCGCAGGATCCCGAGACCTTTCGCCGCTCGCACCTGGATTGGAGCGAGCTCGAAAGACCCGCGCACGCGCGTCTCGCCGACCTCTACCGGGCGCTGACGCGCCTGCGCCGGGAGAGGCCGGAGCTGACCGATCCCGACATGACGTCCACCCGGGTGACGCTGCAGGTCAGCGCGTCCGGGACGGACATCGCCCCCGACGTCCGTGTCTATCGGATCGAGCGCGGTGATCTGACCGTGCTCGTGAACCTCTCGGCCGAGCCCGTCTCCTTCGACGTCGCGGAGTCCGACCGGCTGTTGCTGTCGACAGCCGAGGTGCAGCTCGTCGACGGGCGCGTGGAGGTCGCCTCGGAGTCGGCCGTGATCGTCGGCCCCTAGTCCGGGCGCTTCGGCAGGCTCAGCGACCCAGGGGCAGTGGGTCCCTAGTCCGGACGCTTCGGCAGGCTCAGCGACCCAGGGGCAGTGGGTCCCTGAGCCTGCCGAAGGGCCCCGGCACCCTTGGTGGATGAGAAGCTAGAGGGATGAGCACTGCGCCCGCCACCCCGCTGAGCGACGACGAGGTGCAGAGCATCCGTCGTGACTTCCCCATCCTGCAGTCCAAGGTGAACGGGCACCCTCTGGCCTATCTGGATTCGGGGGCGACCTCGCAGCGGCCGTTCGCAGTGCTCGACGCCGAACGCGAGTTCGCGAGCACCATGAACTCCGCCGTGCATCGCGGCGCGCACACGCTCGCCGCCGAGGCCACCGAGTTGTTCGAAGACGCCCGCGCGCGGGTCGCCCGGTTCATCGGCGCACGCGATGACGAGATCGTCTGGACGTCGAACGCGACCGAGGCCATCAACCTCGTCGCCTACTCGATGTCGAACGCCTCGCTCGGACGAGGGGGAGCGGATGCCGAGCCCGTGCGCCTCCGCGAGGGTGACGAGATCGTCACCACCGAGATGGAGCACCACGCCAATCTCATCCCGTGGCAGGAACTCGCTGCGCGCACGGGGGCCACGCTCGAGGTCATCCCGCTCGACGATCACGGCGCGCTGCGGCTCGACGTCGCGGCGCAGCTGATCACCGACCGGACGAAGCTGCTCGCGGTCACGCACGTCTCGAACGTGCTCGGCGTGATCAACCCGGTCGCCGAGCTGATCGCGCTCGCGCGCTCGCGCGGGGCCCTCGTGCTGCTCGACGCCTGCCAGTCCGCTCCGCACCTGCCGCTCGACGTGAAGGCGCTCGACGTCGACTTCGCGGTGCTCTCGGGGCACAAGATGCTCGGCCCGACCGGCATCGGCGCGCTCTACGGCCGGCGCGAACTGCTGCAGGTCATGCCGCCTTTCCTCACCGGCGGGTCGATGATCACGACGGTCACCACGACCGAGGCCGCGTATCTGCCGCCGCCCCAGCGCTTCGAGGCGGGCACCCAGCGCGTGTCGCAGGCCATCGCGCTCGCCGCGGCGATCGACTACCTCGACGGCATCGGCATGGCGCGCATCGCCGCGCATGAGGCCGCTTTCGGCGCGCGCCTGGTCGAAGGGCTCGGTGCGATCGACGGCGTCCGCGTGCTGGGAGCCGGCATCGGTCTGCCGCGCGTCGGACTTGCGAGCTTCGACGTCGACGGCATCCACTCACACGATCTCGGTCAGTTCCTCGACGACCTCGGCATCGCCGTGCGCGTCGGGCACCACTGCGCCCAACCGCTGCATCGCCGGCTCGGCATCACCTCGTCGACGCGAGCGAGCACCTATCTTTACACGACCGATGACGAGATCGACGCCGTGATCGCCGGCGTCTCGGGCGCCATCGACTTCTTCCGGAGGGGCGCATGAGCGACCTGCAGAACCTGTACCAGGAGCTCGTACTCGACCATTCGCGCACGCCGCACGGCTACGGGCTGCGCGACGAGGTCCGAGCTCAGTCCCACCAGCTGAACCCGACCTGCGGCGATGAGATCACCCTGCAGGTGCACCGTGCGGCCGATGGCACGGTCGAGGCGCTCGCCTGGGAAGGTCACGGCTGCGCGATCTCGCAGGCGTCCGCGTCGATGCTCGCGGTTCTCGCTGAGGGGCTGGCGGTCGACGACCTCGAGGCCCGCATCGCGTCGTTCCGCGAGGCGATGCGTTCGCGGGGCAAGATCCTTCCCGACGAGGATCTGCTGGGGGATGCTGCCGCGCTCGGTGGCGTCTCGAAGTACGTCGCCAGGGTGAAGTGCGCCATGCTCGCCTGGGTCGCCGCCGAGGACGCGCTCGCCAAGAGCTGAGCCGCACGGGTTGGCAGCCGCAGGCGTTGCCCGCAGGATGGAGACATGGCCCTCGAACTCACGACCCTGCCGCCGGACCGCCTCGGCGAGTGGCGGGCCGCGGCCCGCGATCGTCTGATCGCGAAGGAGGATGCTGCGGGGCTGCGGCCGGGAGCGGATGCCGCCGAGCACGTCGATCGCGTGCTCGGCCAGCTGGACGCGGACGACCGACGGGCGCTGTCGAGGGTGATCGAGGTCTCGGTCGACGGTGGTGTGCAGGGCACGATCTGGCTCGTGGGCGTCGCAGGGAAGACGTTCGTGCTCGACGTGGACGTGCCCGCAGCCACGGCAGGCGACCTGTTCCCGCTGATCGAGGAGATCGCGCGGGTCGACGGTGCCACGAGTATCGCGCTGGCATTGCATCCGACGGATGCGGCAGGACACGCGTTGGTCGCCGGTCGCGGGTTCGGGCTCGCGTCGATCCAGATGCTGCTCGACCCCGTGCCGGTGCGAGCGACGGATGAGCGGGTGCGGGTCTCCGCGATGACCCCGGAGCGCTTCGTGCGCTTCGCCGATCATTCTGAGCGGGCGTTCGCCGACGACCTCGTCGCGTCCGGTCGCTACTCGCGTGCCCAGGCCGTCGCGGAGTCGCATCGGCAGATCGTGCTTGAGCTGCCGGACGGCCTCGAGACGGCAGGCCAGTCGTTCTTCGTGGCGACCGTGGACGACGAGGAGGTCGGTTTCCTGTGGCTCGGGGCTCGGCTGCGCGACGACCGGCCGCACGCCTTCGTGCTCGACATCGAGGTCGCCGAGCCGCATCGGCGGCGCGGTTACGGGCGAGCTCTCATGCTGGCGGCGGAGCGCGAGGCCTCGGCATTCGCTGCCGAGTCGGTCGGACTGCACGTCTTCGGCTTCAACGCGGCGGCCATCGAGCTCTACGAGAGCCTCGGCTATCGACGGGTCGAGGAGTCGTATTACGTCGATCTCTGAGCCGGGGAATACCGCGGAGGCTCAGTGGTTGCCCCCAGCATGACAACTCTCGGAATCATCGGTGCAGGACACATCGGCAGCCAGGTCGCGCGCGCCGCGGTCGCCCACGGGTACGACGTCGTGATCGCGAATTCGCGCGGTCCGGAGACGCTCGCGGACCTCGTCGCGGAGCTCGGACCGCGAGCGACCGCGGCGACGCCGGCGGAGGCGGGAGCAGCCGGGGAAGTCGTGGTCGTCACCGTGCCGCTGCACGCGCTCGACCGGATCCCCGTCGAGCCGCTCGCCGGCAAGATCGTGCTCGACACGAACAACTACTACTTCGAGCGCGACGGGCACATCGAGGCGCTCGACCGCGGCGAGACGACCACGTCCGAGCTGCTGCAGCAGCATCTGCCGACCTCGAAGGTCGTCAAGGCGTTCAACCACATCGGCGCGGCCGACATCACCACGACGGGGTCGCCGGCGGGAACTCCCGATCGTCGCGCGCTGGCCACCGCCGGCGATGACGCCGACGCGGTGGACTTCGTGACCCGCTTCTACGACGAGATCGGATTCGACACCGTCAATGTCGGTCCGCTCAGCGAGTCGTGGCGGGTCGAGCGCGACCGGCCCGCCTATGTGGTGCGCCAGAATGCCGAGGAGCTGGCGGCCAACCTCGCGATCGCGAACCGTCTGCCCTGAGTTCACTGGCCCGGGTCGCTGAGATCGTCGACGGGCCGCGGTCCTCGCTTCGGCAGGCTCAGCGACCCAGGGGAGGCTTCAGCGACCCAGGGGTGGCTTCAGCGACCCCGGGGGCGGGGTCGGGCGACCCAGGCGGTGCTCAATGACCAGATCAATGGCAGAATCGGGGTCATGACGGAGGCGGAGACCGCCGGCGTACTGGAGTCGGTGCGGGTGACCAGTGTGCTGCGCGAGGACATCATCCTCGGTCGGCGTCGGCCCGGTTCCCGTCTCGTGGAGCGCGACATCGCCGCCGAGCTGCAGGTCTCGCGTCTGCCGGTCCGCGAGGCGATCCGCACGCTGGCCGCCGAGGGGATCGTGGTCTCGCGTCCCCGCACCTGGGCGGTGGTGCGCGAGTTCACGCATCGGGACATCCAGGAGTTCGGCGAGGTGCGCGAGGCGATCGAGACGCTGATCTTCGTCTTCGCGGCCCAACGGCACGATGAGGCCGGTCTCGAGCAGCTGCGCGAGGTGCTCGTCCGCGAGCAGGCAGCCGCGGAAGCCCGCGAGGAGGACGCCGCGCGCATCGCGGCATCCGACTTCCACGAGGTCGCGTCCCGGTTGGCCGGCAACGCCATGCTGAACGAGCTGATCGAGGTCTTCGTCACCCGGCTGCGCTGGCTCTTCGGCCAGCACGATGACCTGATCGGCATGGCCGAGGAGCATCGTCGCATCTTCGAGGCGGTGGAGCGGCGCGATGTCGACGCGCTGCGAGTGCTGATCCCCGCACATCTCGCCGCTGGTCAGCGGGCTGCCGCCCGTCGACTCGATGCCTCTCTCGCGATCTGATCCTTTTGCGGGAATAGGTCCGACAGGCGTATGGTTGTGATCGATCAGATACCCCATGGGGGTATTCCCCTCACGGGGCTGACGAAAGGACGCGACATGACCATCACCACTTACGCCGTCACCGGGATGACCTGCAGCCACTGCGAGGGCTCGGTGCGCGCAGAGGTCGCCAAGCTCGACGGTGTGACCGCCATCGACGTCAGCGCGGCCTCGGGGGAGCTCGTGATCACCTCCGATGCCGTCATCGACGACGCCACCGTTCTGGCGGCCGTCGATGAGGCCGGTTACAGCGCCGTCCGCGCCTGAGGAGCGGGCCATGTCCAGTACTGCGAGCACCTACGATCTCGAGATCGGAGGCATGACGTGCGCATCGTGCGCGGCGCGCATCGAGAAGAGGCTCAATCGTCTCGACGGGGTCACGGCCTCCGTCAACTACGCCACCGAGAAGGCGCACGTCGAGGCTGATCAGGGTGTGGATCTGGATGACCTGATCGCCGAGGTCGTCCGCACCGGGTATACCGCCGAGCTGCCGAAGGACGACGCCGAGGAGACCGCTGATCCCGCGTACAGCCGACTGCGCCTCCGACTCATCGTCGCGGTGGTCCTCGCACTGCCGGTGATCGTGCTCGCGATGGCCGAGCCGCTGCAGTTCCCCGGGTGGCAGTGGGCGTCGCTCGTGCTGGCCACCCCGGTCGTGCTCTGGGCCGCCTGGCCGTTCCACCGCGCCGCGTGGGTGAACGCCCGGCACGGCGCCGCGACGATGGACACTCTCATCTCCGTGGGGGTCTCGGCCGCCTTCCTCTGGTCGCTCTACGCGCTCTTCTTCGGAACAGCGGGCATGTGGGGCATGACCCACCCGTTCCGGTTCACGATCGAGCGCGGCGACGGCCTCGGCAGCATCTATCTCGAGGTCGCCGCTGGTGTGACGATGTTCCTCCTCCTCGGACGTTTCCTCGAGCAGCGCTCGAAGCGGCGTGCCGGTGCGGCTCTGCGCGCTCTGGGAGAGCTCGGCGCGAAGGACGTCTCCGTCCTGCGCCACGGCGTCGAGACGCGTCTGCCCCTGGGTCGACTGGTCGTCGGTGACGTCTTCGTGGTGCGCCCGGGCGAGAAGATCGCGACGGACGGGGTCGTGCTCGACGGAGCATCCGCCATCGACTCCTCGATGCTCACCGGGGAATCGGTGCCGGTCGAGGTCAGTGCGGGGGACGCGGTGGTCGGCGCGACGGTGAACGGTGCCGGGCGTCTGCTCGTCACCGCCACCCGGGTCGGTGCAGACACGCAGCTCGCCCGGATGGCGCAGCTCGTCGAGGATGCGCAATCCGGTAAGGCTCAGGCTCAGAGGCTCGCCGACCGCCTGTCGTCGGTGTTCGTGCCGATCGTGTTCGTCCTCGCGGCGGCGACCCTGGGGGTGTGGCTGCTCGCGGGCGGCGGAGTCGCCGCGGCCTTCACCGCCGCGGTCGCGGTGCTCATCATCGCCTGCCCCTGTGCACTGGGCCTCGCGACTCCCATGGCTCTGCTCGTCGGTACGGGACGCGGCGCGCAGCTGGGCGTGCTGATCAAGGGCCCCGAGGTGCTCGAGTCCACGCGTCGGGTCGACACCGTCGTGCTCGACAAGACCGGCACGGTGACGACGGGACGGATGACGCTGGTCGAGGTGATTCCCGCTCCGGGCGAGGACCGGGCGGAGGTGCTGCGCCTCACGGCCGCCGTCGAAGAGGCATCCGAACACCCCGTCGGGCAGGCGATCGTGCGCGGTGCGCTCGAAGAGCTCGGAGCGGTCGACGGGGTCGAGGACTTCCGGGCCGTGCAGGGGAGGGGCGTGACGGGAACCGTCGGCGGGCATGCGGTGATCGCGGGGCGGCCGTCACTGCTCGAGGACTGGGCGCTGCCCATGCCGGCGGAGCTGGCCCAGGCGTTCGACGCTGCTGAGGACGCGGCCCGCACGGCGGTCGCTGTCGCCTGGGACGGGGCGGTGCGAGGTGTCGTCGTGGTCGCCGACCGAGTGAAGCCGACGAGCGCTGCCGCGATCGCCGCGTTGCGCGGGCTCGGCCTGACGCCGGTGCTGTTGACGGGTGACAATGAGAGGGCGGCGCGTCAGGTCGCGGCGCAGGTCGGCATCGAGCGGGTGCGTGCGGGGGTGCTGCCTGAGGAGAAGGTGGCCGAGATCACGGCACTGCAGCGCGAGGGCGGCGTCGTCGCCATGATCGGCGACGGCGTCAACGATGCGGCGGCGCTTGCGCAGTCCGATCTCGGGATCGCGATGGGCACGGGCACGGATGCGGCGATCGAAGCGGCGGATCTCACGCTCGTCCGCGGAGACCTGTGGGGCGCGGTCGACGCGATCCGGCTCTCGCGGCGGACGCTCGGCACGATCAAGGGCAACCTGTTCTGGGCGCTGGCGTATAACGTGGCGGCTCTGCCGCTGGCGGCGCTGGGGATGCTCAACCCGATGCTCGCGGGTGCGGCGATGGCGTTCTCGAGTGTGTTCGTGGTGCTCAACAGTCTGCGGCTGCGGCGCTTCCGCACAGCGGCGCCGCAGTCCTCGGTCAGCTGAGCGGTGTGGTGGTGTCGGTCGCTGCGCGCAGCGGCCGACGCATCACGCGCCAGTAGTGCGCCGGGGTGAGGCGCACGAGCACGTCGATCAGTCGGGCCTCCCGGCCGACCATGGTCCTGGCCCGGCGCCGCTCGGCGGCGCGGATGATCGTGGCCGCGGCATCCGTCGGCTCGGTGTGGTACATCGCGGCCTGCGCCGAGGCGGCACGCGCGGCCACGGCGGGTTCGATCGCCGCGGCGTAGCGTCCGTGCAGGATGATCCCGGTGCGCACTCCGGCCGGGTACACGGCGCCCACCGTGACCGACGTGCCCTCGAGCTCGTGGCGCAGGGCTTCGGAGAAGCCGCGCACCGCGAACTTGCTGAGCGAGTACGGAATGCGGCCGGCGGGTGCGGCCAGCGCGTAGACGCTCGCGAGGTGAGTGATGTGCGCGGCATCCGCGGCCTTCAGGGCGGGCAGCAGCGCCTTGGTGATCGAGACCGTGCCCCAGAGGTTGACGTCGGTGAGCCAGCGCATCTCCTCCATGGTGAGCTGCTCGAGGGTTCCCAGCATCGACGATCCTGCGCACGTGATGAGCGACACGAGACGGGGGTGGGCGGCGGTGATCTCGGCGCACGTCGCGAGCACCGCGTCGTCGTCGCGCAGGTCGACGACGTGAGTGGTGACGGCGGAGGTCCCCAGGCCATCCCGAATGCGGATCAGCGCGTCGGCGTCGCGATCGACGAGGGCGAGCGATGCTCCTCGAGTTGCCAGCTGGCTCGCGATCTCGGCGCCCATGCCGCTCGCGGCGCCCGTGATGACGGTCGTTCCCCGGGTGAGATCGAGACGTCGCATGCGTCCTCCTCCTGGCGCGCTTCCGGCGCCGCTGTGCATCATCGAAGGCGGGAGCGAACCCGATCCCGGACCATTCTCACCGACCAGCGTGTCGGAGGGAACCGGTATTCTCGAAGGCGAGGAGGTTGCGGTGGGACGAACTGCGGATGCCATCGCCGAAGGCGTTGCGATCGCGACCTCCGCCGCGCGCTTGGCGGTGAAGAATCACATCCTCGTCGGCACGATCGCCGAGGACGGCGTCTTCGACATGGAGAAGTATCAGGCAGACGCCCGCGAGGCTCTCAAAGCCATGGCCGAGGAGTCCGAGCAGGCGGAGAAGAACCTTGCGGCGCTGCGCAAGCGTGCGCGCGGTCGTCACTCCGATCCGTCGGGGACCCACGACTATCGCGATCGCGACGTGCGCAATCTCCGGCGGCGGGCGAGGCAGTCGCACGGTGTGGCGGCGAAGCTGCGCGCCATGATGGAGGACCCTGAGGAACTGCGGGTGATCGTCGAGGAGGCGCGCGAGGCGGCATGGTCGGACGTGCGTCACAACCTCGACCGACGGCTGCGGGTCGAGGGGATGCGTCCGGATCAGGATCCCGACTACGAGCGCATGCGCGAGGCGCGGATGCAGGCGCTGCGGCTCGTCGATCTGCAGGCGCTGTCGTCCGAGCAGCGTGCGCGCGAGAAGCGGCGTAAGAAGCGCGAGAACGCGGCGGAGAAAGAGTCGTCGAAGAAGGGCGCGAAGGCGGGCTGAGCCCCGACGCCGAGCGAGCACCCGTCGTTTCGTGTTCCCCGGTCGTTGAGCGAGCACCCGTTTGTTCGTGTTCCCCGGTCGTTGACCGAGCACCCGTCGTTTCGCGTTCCCGGTCGTTGAGCGAGCGCCCGTTTGTTCGTGTTCCCGGCCGTCGAACGAGCGCCCGTTTGTTCGCGTTCCCGGTCGTTGAGCGAGCGAAGCGAGACGAAACGCGCCCCGATTTCGCTTTCCTCTGAGGTCTGTTGTAGGCTATTCAACGGCCCGCTGAGCGGGCAGGAAGCGCCTCTAGCTCAATGGATAGAGCATCTGACTACGGATCAGAAGGTTGGGGGTTCGAGTCCCTCGAGGCGCACATCAGTTGAAACGGCTCCCGCACTAGCGGGGGCCGTTTCTGCGTTAACGCCCGCAAACCACTCGACAGGCTGACCCGTCAGGCGTGCCCATGTCACCACCGCCGAGAACGGTGGCTCATTGACGCCGCGCTCCCATGCGCTGATCGTGTTGCGGTTGCGTCCGAGGTGCTCAGCCATCTCTACCTGCTCAAGACCGGCGAAACGACGCGCCCGGGCCATTCTCTCGCCCACGGTCAACTGCTCGTTCAAGAGTGACATCTGCTACCTCCGCTACGTGGCGAGCGTGTGCACGACGCACGGCCCGCGTTCCGATAACTCCCTGCGAGTTCCATCCGCAGGCGCAATAGCCGATCAAGTCGACTTCCGTCGTGCGCTTGCGGCCGGAGTACGTAGAGGCGGGTATCCCGCCCGCCTCCACGATGCTCACAAGTTCGTGATCTGCCATGCCAGGAGTCTACTGCGCGACGCGAGACTTTAGCGTCACGCCGCACGAAATACCGTGCGCAATCATGCCAAGCCTGTTTCGTATGTCACGACGCACGATATCTCGTGCGCGACGACAGCGAAAGGCGTAGCGAGTGCGACACACCGGCCGACCACCACCATCGCTCCCCGTGGGGAGCGCCCTCGGATAACCACACACGCGCCGATTGAGTCGGCATCCACCGCCCAGCAAGGGCCGTGAGACCCGCTGAGCCGAACAGCGAACCACCAGCGCCCACGAGAGACGGGGTGGGCCGGTAAGTGGTACGACCGGGCGGCCTGCTAGAAGGCCCCGTCTCAATGCCTGTCAGTAGCGCGATTCGAGAGACGCGCCTAGGGGCATCGATGCCTGGCTCCGCCGAAGCACGATCCCTAGTCCCTTCCGTTCGCGGAGGGGGCTAGAAGTCTCTCAACCATTCACCACCGAAGCAGGACGAGATGGACGACCACCGATACCTCGAATCCGGCTGGTGTACATGCGGTCATCACCGATCAGACGGACGCAACGAGAGAGACCCCATCACCCGGCCGACAGTCGCAGAGATACGCGAACTCCTCGGCCCCACCTACCAGCCCAAGGAACGGACATGACCCTCACCGAAGCCCAGACCACGAAGCCCGCCGTCGACGCGCTCACCGACCTCGTCGACACCGCCCGAACCCGAGCCGTGCGCGCCAATGCCGAGGGTGACCGGCTCAAGATGAACGACCTCCTCGGCATCGCTGACACCCTCGACCGCGCACGAACCCGACTCGTCGAGGATGGCACCGAGTACCTCGATGCGGCATGGGCGTTCGTCGACGCGGGACGCAAGATGATCGCAGACGTCTACGGGTCCGCCAGTCTCCTCGCCCTCATTCGCTCCGAGGCGGGACGTGGTCCCCGTGGTTGACAACATCGAGACGCCCGCCGCGCTCATCACCCTCGCCATCATCGTCGCCGTCTGGCTCGTCATCGGCATCCGCGAGCGCCGACGAAACCGAGCAATCGACGCCGAGGTGGTCAAGCACTGGGATGCCCTCGCGCGTGCTGACGCCCTGGTCATCCTCGACAACTCGTGCGCCAGTCTCTGGCACGAGGGTGAGGGCTGGTGTGTGTGCACTCGACCCTACGAGCACACCGGCCCGTGCATGGACGCCGTCCACGGAGTGGTCCGGCAGTGACAGCCAAGCATCGCGACCCCGAGTACCTCAAGAACGCCCGCATCATCCGGGCGCAGGTCGCGGCCAAGCGTCGAGCCGGTGCCGACGTGACGTGCTGGAGGTGCGGCCACCTCATCGACCAGGAACAGCGCTTCGACGTGGGACACATCGACCCGAACGGCGGGCCTGGCCTGGACAACCTCGCACCCGAGCACCGCTACAAGACGGCGCGGTGCATCGGCAACCGAGCGGACGGCGGCCGCCTCGGCGCGGCGCGACAGCGCGAGGCCAAGGCCCGCCGCCCGCCGACCTCGACCGTCTCGCCCGGCTCCCTGTCGTGGTAACAAACCCCTGATCATCGGATCTTTTTATGAGCATCAAAGCAACCCCCGCCTTCGGCTCTACAGGCGTGTTTTTCCCCGAGTTGGAAGAGCACTGGCTCATGGACGAAGCCGCGTGGATCGCGCACCGCGCCACGGCCCTCGATCCCGACGAGGTCACGGACCTCGTGACCACCGAGCGTGACCGGCGCGAGTACCTCACGGGGATGCGGCTCATGGGTCTACTCGTCGACCGCGACGGCGAGCCCCAGGACCCGAAGCCCCAGCAACTCCTGGTCGTTGACATGCTCGCCGCCGGACACACCATCGACGCCGTGATGATGCCGCGACGCTCGACCAAGACGGCCACGATCCTCGCCGTCATCATCGGCCGGTGCGCGTCCCGGCCGCGACGCAACTCCGCGTTCACCCTCGCCACCACCGGCCTCAAGGCTCGCGAGAAGTTCGGGCACGAGGTCCTCGACATCATCGAGTCGGCCTACCCCGATCCCAAGACGCGCCCGGTCAAGGTCGTGCGCCAAGCCGGTTCGGAGGCTCTCCGGTTCCCCAACCGCTCCGTGTTCTCGGTCCACGCGCCCATCGGTGACAACTTCCGAGGCTCCGCCTACGACGAGGTGTTCATCGACGAGTCCGGCCGCGCCAAGCCCGAGATGACCGAGGACCTCCTCGCCGCAATCCCGCCGACCCTCGACACCACCGATGGCCAGTTCATCATCGCCGGGACGGCCGACAAGGTCCGCACCGGGAACCTCCTCTACGAAGTCCTGTTCGTCAAAGCCGCCGCACTCGGCGCGGGCATCCTCCGCTACAACGCCCCCGACTCGACAAGCGAGGAGGAACTCGCGGACTGGGAACCGACCGAGCAGAACCCGCGCGCGAACGTCCGCGCGCTCATCCTCAAGCACCACCCCGGCATCGGCAACCTCACGAGCCTGGAGGCCGTCGAACGGAACTTCCGACTCCAGCCGCGCCACAAGTTCATCTTCGAGTACCTCGGCATCTTCGGAGACGAGGGGACCGCGACGACCCTCATCAAGCCCGACCTCTGGGCCAAGACCCTCGTGCCCGGCCGTCTCCCCGAGAACCCCGGCCGGTTCGCTCTCGCCATCGCGATCCACCCTGACGGCCTGTGGGCGTCGGTGTCCGTCGCGTGGCGGCACGTCCTGGAGCCGCTCGACCTCGTCGCCGTCGCCCTGGACCAGGACGGCGCGGAACGCGAGACCCGTACCGCGATCGGCCTCCTCCATCACCAGCAGGGCACCAAGGGGTTCTGGCAATCCGTGCTCCTCCTCGCCCGCACTCACGAGGTCCCGATCCACTACGACACCGCCTCCCAGGCCGTGGCCGTCGAGGTCGCGGAACTGGAGAAGGCCATGCCCCGCCCGGAACTCGTCGCGGCAAAGACCATCGACGTGCGCCAGGGCGCGACGAAACTCCTCAAGGCCCTCGACAACGGCGAACTTGCGCACTGGCCGCAAGAGCGCATGGACGCGGCCGCCGCCATCGCAACCAAGCGCGCCATCGGCACGTACGGCGGGTTCGGAATCGGCCGGCCGAAGGACCAGGCCGACGCCGACATCACCCCTCTGGAGGCCGCGACGCTCGCCCTCCAGTTCCTCGACAGCATCCCCGAACTCGTCGACCCCGACGACCTGTTCGACTTCGCCGAATAGGAGACCCTCATGCCCGGTCCCGAATCCACCAGCCCCATCCGCCTCGACGAGTCCCCGTCCGACATCGTCGTCCACTGCGAGGAACACCCGTGGTGGACCGCCATGCGGTTCCACCGCGACGAGGCGTTCGACGCCGCGTGCGGCCACGAAGAACGCGAACACCCCGGCGACTACCGACAGCGCGACGCGCGCCGCTCACGCGCCGTACGGGGTGTCGCGAACGCGACACCCCCTCTATCGTCCGAACCCGGATCGAGGGTGTGAAACGTGGGACTTTTCAAGAAGAAGATCAGCGACCGGTACGACACGCCCTCCGCCGTCGCGGCTCCGTTCACATCGCCCTGGTCGCCCCAGACCTCGCTCGACACGTTCACCGCCGACGCGCTCAAGGGCCTCGCCGGTGGCGGCGCGGACCAGCCGCTTACCCGCGAGGTCGCGCTCAAGGTCCCCGGCGTCAAGCGCGCGCACGGCATCGTGTGCGCGCAGTTCGCCGGTATCCCGTTCTTCCAGATGGAATCCGCCGCCCGCACCACGGATCAGCCGCGATGGCTCACCACCTCGGACTCTGGCGTCTCGCCCTACCACCGCTCCTTCGGCGCCGCGTCCGACTGGTTCTTCTACGGCTGGGCGTGCTTCGGGTTCACCGCCAAGCCCGCTGAGGACCCCGACGCCGACTGCCTCCACATCCCGTTCGGCCTCTGGTACACCGACGACAACGGCGACGTGCACTGTGACTTCGACCTCGTCGACGACAAGTACAAGACCTACCTCGTCGCCGTGCCCCTCGGCTACGGCGAGAACGGTCTCCTCGTCGACGGCCGCGACACCCTGAACCAGGCCCGGAAGATCGAGGAGGCCTACCTCAACCGCCTCGAAAACCCCATCCCGCTCACCGTCCTTCGCATCCGCGACGACCTGTACTTCAAGTACTCGAAGGAACAGCGCGCTCAGGTCCGCGACGAGTGGAACGACGGCCGCCGGAAGAACTCCACCGGCCTCCTCCCGAAGGACGCCATGGACGTCGACCTGCCCGGCGCGTCCGTCGAGACGAACCTCTACGAGTCCGGCCGCAACGCCGTCCGCCTCGACATCGCCAACCACACGTCCCTCCCGGCTTCGATGATCGAAGGCGTCCGGCAGGGCGGCTCCGGCGGCGGCACTGAGATGCGCTACCAGGGCGTCGGAGAGAACGGCGCGGCCCGCTCCGAGGTCTGGGACTACGGACCCGCACGCCGGATGCTCCTCGCCTGGGAGGCCCGCATGTCCCTCGACGACATCGTCCCCTCCGGCAAGTCCATCCGCGGCGACCTGACCGAACTCTTCGCCGCGCCCAACCCCACCACCACACCGACCAGTGAGGACTAACCACATGCACGAAATCGACATCGAGATTGAGGGCGGGGAGGTGCTCGCCTCCGCCGACGACCGCACCATCACCGGCCTCCTCATCCCGTTCGGAGAACGAGGCCGCACCAACGTCGGCCAGTTCGAAGTGGACGCATCCGCCGTCGAACTCCCCGCCGACCCGTCCGTCGTCACCCTCAACACCGATCACGACCGCTACGCACCGGTCGGCCGCGCGACCCGCCTCTGGATCGAGGCCGCCGGAGTCATGGCGTCCTTCGCCATCGGCCGCACCCCCGCCGGTGACCGGGCGCTCGCAGACGCCCGCGACCCGCACGGCAAGCGCCGCCGACTCTCCGGCGAGTGGCGCGGCGGCATCAAGAACGGCAAGGCCACACGCGTCCCCGTCTCCGGCGGTGCGCTCGTCGAGCGCGGCGCATTCCCGTCCGCCATGGTCCTCGCCGCCGACACCCCCGACCCCGAGGAGACCGACGACGAGACCACCGGCGACACCGTCGCCCAGTCGCACACCGACGACACCTACACCGATTCCGAGGGCAACACCTGGACGCGGGTCTACGACTCGCAGACCGTCGAGACCTCGACCGGCACCCAGACCACCACCACCATCACCGAGACATACACCGACCCCGCCGCCGAAGCGGCAACCAACCAGGAGGAATCCGAAGTGACCGCATCCGCCACCATCCCCGCCACCCAGCGCGCCGGAGCACCCCTGTCTCTTATACAATCT